>CAMWLD010000028.1 GCA_947175005.1 uncultured Ruminococcus sp.
ATATAGTCTATGGACACGTTAAAATATTCCCCAAAATCTATGATAAGGTTAAATGGCATTTCCCGCCTGCCGCTTTCGTACAGCTGGTATTGCTGACGGGTTATCCCCAAAACCTCCGCCACCTCCGCCTGGGTCATATCCCTGTCCTCCCGCAAGTCACGCAGTCTTTGGTAAAAATACATAACTTTCGCCCTCTCTTTTTGGTACTTATGTAGATTATATCACAAACATTCAAATAAATGCTTGACGGGCATTTATATAAATGCTATACTATAATTTAGCATTTACATAAATGCAGTATTTATTAAAAAGGAGTTGTTATGAAATGAAGCTGAAAAAGTTTCTTGCGGCGGCGACCTCAATGGTTATTGCCGCAGGTATGTTTGCAGCTCTACCCATGGCTATCAGTGCAGATGAAGCCGGGGAGATAGCTTTGCAGGCAAGCGATTCAACAGAGCCTGTGGAACTGCTAAGTGCTCCTGTGCATTTTAGCGGAACATTTAGTGATCCCACCATAAGCTCAACAAGCGGTACTATCGGAACAGCCCTTCCTCATCAGGACTGGGATATGGATGATGAGACCATATTTTATTGTACCGATGATTACAGCAAAATGGTAGTGACCTACAGTGTAGTTGATAAGGGCAATGCAGAGCAGCTGGTTTGTCCGCTGCAATGCAGAGGAGATGCTCCGGGAGAGTGTATGGGATGGAAAGCAGCTGCCTCTTGGTATCTTATGCCGGGGTTAAATCAGACTGTTGAGGTTGATTTTTCCGATGTACACGGTCAATATTTCAGCGTTATTGAGTATTGGTTAAATTCCGCATCCGGTCAAGGAGGCAAAGAATTTACGGGGGATATTACCCTGCATTCCATGACCCTTATTCCCGAAACAAAGGAAATAACAGCCGCTTTTGAAGATTCAAAAACGGTCGTATCGAAATACCCATTCAAGCTCACAGGCAATTACAGCACTGATGAGATTTCAATAGGCAAAATCTTTGACGGATATTCCTATTCAAGAGAGCCGCTTTTTTCCAATGATTATGAATCGTTGGTAATGGACTATACTGTAAACGATCCCGGTAACGGCATAAACTTCGGTGTTTATGCGGCTTCGGGCAGTCGACCCTCGGTTTGTGATGATGAAGAGCCGCTTGGCTGGAAAGAAGCGGCAGTTTGGGGAAATGACGGAGAAGTGATCAAGGTGGGTGAACATCAGCAGCTTGTACTTGATCTTACCAAATATCCCTACACTTATTTCAGCGCCATAGGCTGCTTTTTGAGCAATCCGGGCGATACATCCCTTGCAGGGCAGCCCTGTACGGCAGACATCACTATAAACGGAGTATGGCTTACAAAGCGGCAGACACCGCCTCAAGCTTCCTCAAGAGATGTTGTTTCCGATCTTAAATTGACGGGGGATTTCGGATACGTTTCCGACACCGAGCGCTACAATGCAGTTATAATGCAACTCTTTGACGGATACGGAAAAGAAGATAACCGCAAGGTTGAAGCGGATAGATTCAGCTATATGGAAGTCGATTATACTGTAATTGATCCAGGCAACTGCGGCGGAATTTCTGCTTTTGTTACAAGCGGAAACATATATGATGACAACGGCACAACGTATATATACCCGCTTGACGGATATGTAAGCAAGTATGCGCCTGTTAAAGTCGGTGAACATCAAAAACTCTACATTGACTTCACTGATTATCCGGGACTTACCTTTAAGTATGCCGGAATTGATCTTATAGGTGCGCAAGGTGTTTCCGACACTCCATTTACAGGAGACATTACAATTAACAGCGTAACGCTTGCTCCCGCTAATGAGTCTATACCGATATACAAGTATAACATCGAAATATCCGCACAGGTATGTCCCGAAACTATCAGAGTGCATTCTCTTGATGAATCCGAGCAATGGGAAGAGGCTTGGGACAAGTGCTACTTTGAATTTTACAAGTGGGAGGGGGAAAAAATAAATAAAATATTTCCTCTGAATACAGCATCAAGAGTTATTACCCCTGCTTCCGAAAACGCACCCGGAAAAATGGAAGTGGAAATAGAACTTTCTTCTGCGGTGAAAGGGTACTATCTCCAAGGCAGTAAAAAATTTGAGATAGACCTTGTTTACTCTCCTCGAATCCCCGGCACATATCAGGGCATAGACTATGATAGCGACATTTCCCTTGAAGCTGACATAAGTGTTGATACTGCCGAACTTAATGCCCTGATTGAGGAAGCTGTTCAAAGGCAGAACATAACTTTAAAAGGGATAAACGGCAGCAGCAATTTTGACTGCGGCATAATAGGCAGCAGTGCTATTAAGAGCATTACCCCTGTAACTGCGGTGGGTGAAAATCTTTATTCTGTTGATGTTACTCTCGACACATCAAAGATACTGGACGAGGAAGATACATTTATTCCCGACAATGCCGATATTACACTCGGTTACTCACAGGGCACACGCCCGGAAACTGTAACTCTTTCGTTTAATATTTCTGTTACTTATACGGGCAGTGTTCCTGTTATTCCTGATACGCCGGTAATTCCCGACACACCGGCGATTCCCGATACTCCTGTAATACCTGATACCCCTCAAATTCCCGATGTTCCTAATGTCCCGAGTGTTCCTGGAAATACGGATATGCCTACAGTGACAACTCCCCGAGTGGGCGAGGGCACAGTTCCAACCGATATCAACACAGGCGCTGCCGTAACAGGTGCAAAGGCTATAAAGGCGGTGGAAAGAGCAAAGCCCGGCGACAGTATTGACGTGGTAATGACAGGAAATGACAACACAGGCGAAATATTGAACAAAATAAAGTATAAAACAAATGTTACCGTTAATCTGAAATATTCGGGCTATACCGTCTCCATAAACAGTGACGATCTTTCCGAGAATTTCGAGGCAAAAAGTTTCTACAGTTCCGCAAGATTTCTGACCGGCAAGGAAAAATCGGCTTTTTCGGGTGCTAAGGAAATAAGACAGCTTCAAATAAAGGAGCTTACGGGTATTGACAAAATAACCCTTACAGTCACTATGAGAGGCGGATCAAAAGGGCTTCCCGCAGCTGCTCTTAACAGAACATCCAAAGGCAAATTCAAAGAGATAGCTACAGGTAATGTGTCCGATGACAAAACTTTCTCATTTGAAGTAACATCCCCCGGCAACTATGTAGTATATGCCGGCAGCCTTAAAAATGCAGACTGATAAAACCCGATAAAAAAATGAATACCGAAGCTGTTCCGCAAGGCAGTTTCGGTATTTTTTATATCATTTCGCCTATATTGATTTCATAGCACGGGCATTCATATAATATCGACAAAAAATATTTAAATTATTTACAGTAAAAAGCTTGACTCTTACACCGTGTCGTAGTATAAAATTAAATATGAAAGGAGCGGTGCTGATGGAACTGCTTACAATAAGTCAAATCACAAAATCAGCGGCACTCCCGCCCGGAATGCCGCCGAAAAATCAAGTTCAATAAAGGGATTGCCCAAGTTTAAAAGGTGCAGTATTCTTGCTTCCTGCCTCTTAAAATCTTGCCTCTGACAGCTTACTCTCCCTCGTTGTAGACCCTTACTTCCTCATCAATAATGGGATAATACTCTTCACGGGCCTGTACCCAGTTTTCAAACTGTTCATTGGCAATGCCCTCATAAAGCACGCCCATGAGAGTGTCGCCCATGTAGCTGCTGAGGCCGTAGCCGTAGTCATACGCCTGGGTGAACTTATCCTCATCATAGAAGTCCATAGCAATGTCGTACATCTCCGAGGACCAGGAGGTGTTGTTGGCAAGGTACTTTTCCTTCTTGGTCTCAAGATAGGTTTTCTCGTAATTTACCGTTCTGTTGCAGTCAAGCCATGCCTTTACGCAGTCTGCATTATCCGAACCCTTTACCCACATATAAGCGAATACCTTGTTGGATACATAATATTTATCCGCGGACTCATCCTTGGGGAAAGGCACGATTTGGATAACATCATCGGGCACCGACTCGGCAGCCGCATTGTATGCCCATGTACCCATGGAATAGAAAAGAATATCATGGTTCGTAAACGCCGATTCGCCGCCTATCCAGCCGCGGTCGATAAGATTGCTCTTGAAAATATCCTCCAGCACGCCTTGCGCTTTCTCGATCTTGGCGCTGCGCAGGTTGTTGGTGAATGTGGTTCCGTCATAGGTCACCATAGTGTCTCCTGCGGTGTAAACAAAGGCATTCGCCCACCAGCCGCCGATACCGAAGCGCTCGTTGCTGCCGGTTTCCACATAGGTCTTCATCATGTCAACGAATGTGGTCCAGTCCCACTTGCCGTCAAGGTACAGCTGATAGGGATCGTCAAAGCCCTCGTTTTCCATAACGGTCTTGTTGTACATAAGCACCTGGGTGTCGTCGAAGCTGTAGCCCAAAGGCGCAATGTAGTGCTCGCCCTTCCAAATGAATTTATCCGCTGTGTTCTTTACATCTGCCCACTTAGGCTGATCCCAGTCAACAAGTGAGTCTATAGGCTGATACTGCCCCTTGGAAATGCCGTAGGGGAATGTGAGCCACTCGTAAATGAAAATATCCGGAGGCGAACCGCCCAGAATGGACGTTGCCAAATCATCAAAACGCTTGTCGGTTGTGGTGGGCAGATATTCTATCTTAGCCCCGTAGGTGTCCTCAAAAAGCGCCAGCTCGGGGCTTCTCTCGGGGGATTTGTTGGTGGGATTAAGGTCGTAGATACCCATCCATTTAAGGCTCTGTCCCTCAATGTTCAGATCCAGCGTTTCGTCCAGCTCCGCCACCTCGATCGAGTCGCCCGTCCACGAGGTCGCCTCTGTAGTGGTCTCGGTGTTGCTGTTGTTGCCGACGCTGCTTTCGCTGCCTCCGTTGCAGGCAGTAAGGGAAGCGCATAAGCTAAGCGCCAACGCTCCCGCTGCGATTTTTTTGTAATTCACAAAAAATACCTCCTTTTTTTGAATTCGGAAAAATATGTAAACGTTTGCATTTTGCCGTAACAAAACTTTATAATATTATACCATATATCCCGAAAAAAGTCAAGAGATTTTTTGTGAAAATTACTAAAGGGCGTAATAAATAGGCAGCAATGGGCATAAGCAAGATTTAAATCTTAAAAATCCCATGTAAGCAGACAAATTTTTGGGGGCCGATAAACACAAAGGGCAGTAAATGCAAACGGAACAATTGCATTTACTGCCCTTATGGCTTTCAATCAGAAATCGGTATCAGTATAATTTCCCGATCTTTGCACCCTTGTAATAATGCAGCAGGATCTCCCGATGATCCGCACCCTCTTTTGCCATATAGTCCGCCCCGCACATACTCATGCCCGCCATATGTCCGCTGCCGCGGGTCACTATCGTCGCCAGGCCGTCACCCTGAACTGCGGAAAAATTTCTGCTTGGCAGGGAAAATATCTCCGCAAATTTTTCTCCCGTCATTTCCGCGCCGCAGACCTCGACTGTCTGTACATTTCCCGAGGGGGTTGCAGAAAGAATATTCACACCCGCATATTCTCCGGTAAAATTTCCGGCGTTTTCCATGCTGTCCGCACTGTTCATACTGCCAAATTCCGCAGAAATTCTCGCAATTATCTCCCTGTCCGTGAAAATATATTCTGCGTCAAAATACTCCGAGTGCAGGTCTCCCGCGCTTTCCACAGGGGATAGATACGGCGCGGCATCTCCCCCGAAAATATCCCCCCAAACGTTTTTTCCGCTTTCGGTCATGCCGCCGTTTGCCGTGTGGAATGCCGCTATTATGGGCGAACCGTTGTAAACTATTATCTCCCCCGCCGTGTCCGCCGCCGCCTGCCGTACCTTTCGGGAAATATTGCCGTCCTCGCCGCCATAAAGCAGGGAAATTTCCCTGTCCGTCAAAACCGTCTGATATTTTTCGGGGTCACAGGCTATGTGAGCGTATACCCCCTCGCAGACCTCCTCTTCACCCGCCAAAAGCCGTCTGACAGCATACGTCCTTGCCGCTGCCGCCTGCGCTGCCAGTGCCTCATATTCCATATCCTTCGGTATCTCCGCCAGCACCGCACGGTATACGTATTCTTCAATGTCCATATATGTAATGCCGTCCCCCTCAAAGCCGTATACCGAAAGGATACGCTCCGCTCCGAGACTGAAAAGGGGCAGCTCGTCCGACATAGCGGCAGAATCATTCTCCGAATCCCCAAGCACCGACGTATTTTCCCCCAGCGCCATGACTTCCCTTGCACAAAGCAGCACAGGCAGTGCGCATATAATAACTATCCAAAGCAAAGAGGTTTTTAACAATTCTTTCATATTTTTAGCTCCTTTACTTGATCTTGTACATTAAAAATACATTGAAGCTTAGGGAATGTCCTGTAACTTTCAAATTTATCACCTTCCAAAATTTTTTGTGCAAAATTTTTTGGCAAAATTTTTGCACAATATCTTTCAACGGAAAATTTCCCGTTCATTCCGCCATTTCGGTAAAAATTTATTTGTTTTTCGGATTTATTTATCAAATATACTTGACAATGAGGGAAAAATATTGTACAATTATAAAGTAAGTGCTGTAAGAGTTTTCCGAAAACTCATACTTGCAGCAAAATATCAGAGAAAATTTTCCTTAATAAATATTTATGAAGATGCCGTGGCAAAAATGCCGTATAAATGCCGACAAAAATAACGGTGAAATGCACGACATATTTTGTCACGCACAAAAAGCACGGCAGAAGGGATTGATAGAAGGCTTATGAGCAGAATAGTCAAAAGTGATGCAAGAATAAGACGCGAGAATATCGCCAAGGCCAATAAAAGCGGGTTTATTCCCAAAAAGACCTCTCTTGCGGTCTATGTTATAGTGCTGCTGCTGGCGCTGGCAGCAAGGACGATACAGCTTTATACCAATATGAATTTTACCACCAACAGGTATATCGACCCGTCCCCCGCAAAAAATTATACCATGATGATACTTATCCCCGGTTTTATCCTGCTGGCATTTGTGCTTTTGGCAGGCAGCGCCAGGGATAAGGTAGTAGGCTCGTGCATACTCATCAACCCCTGGCGGCTGCGGTATGACAGGCTTAAAAAGAAGATACCCGGCAGTGCGGGCTACAGCGCCCTGCTTATGGCATTTTTAATGCTGGCGCAGATAGTGTTTGACTTTGTGGACATTATTCACAACAATAACGAAATAATCAAGACCCTTACCGCAGAAGAGCGAGAGGATTACAGCAAACTGACTGGCTACACAGGCGGCATGGGAATAAATCATGTGATAATGTTCTTTGTGTTTCTCTCGTTCATTTCCATTGCGGTAAACATTTTCAAGGGCGAGGGCTTTTCACCCGGAAACTGTGCGTCTTTGTATATTTACGCTATTTGGAAAACCATGGACATTATGACAATGCTTACGGAAAACACCCTTGCGGCGCAGTCCTCCGAGCTTGTTTACGAAATGTTCTCGGGAATGACCGCAGTTGTATTCTTTATGAACACCGCCCGTTTCTTTAACGGCATGGAGAAAAAATACACCCGCTTCTGGATGTGCTTTATGGGATATGTTTCTTCAATTTTGGCGGCTGTGTCGGTGATACCGAGATATATTATGGTGCTTATCCCCACAAACTTTGATGATAGACTTGATATGAATATACCCAATGTTTCAGATATGGGAATCGTGTTCATAACCATAACTATTGTGGCAGTGTTCTGGAGCACGTACGTTTACCGTGTAATGCCCAGGCTCAACACAGGCAACCGCCGTTGGAGCAAAGCGCCTATCAACAATAAGGCTTTCCAGGAAATGGAAAGTCTTGATGAGGGAAAATAATCATGGGCGAATAATGATTTAATAATGAGGGTAATGAGATGAAACAAGAAACGGCGGAGAAGCTGATTAACAGCCGTATTATAGCAAGCAGAGGTGAAAATCTTCGCTGCCTTGCGGGAACGGTTTTATGGATAGGGATATTTGCGGTAATGAATGTGTACAATCATTGGGTGAATATCGGCAGGATCGAAGAAAACGGCGTGTTCTTCGGGATAGGCATGGGACTGTGGTTTTTATGTCCCATGATATTCGGCAGGAAGATCATTGCAGTCATGTTCAGGGCGATCCCGGGATTTTACGGCAGTATTTTCTGGGTGCTTATTGCAATTGTATTTTGTTTATGGCTGGCGCTGGCGGCAGGCTTTTTCGGCGGCCTTGTGCTGATACTGTTAAAAGGCGTGATACGCCCTGTATACTCGTTCATAGCCATGGCGGTCTACAACAGCAGGATAAACAAAATAAACGCCATTTCGGGCGATGTGACCCCTTATTTGGAGGATACGAAATTTCTCAAAAGGATAGATAACATAAGCGAGACCATTGACATATTTAGGGAGCTTAAATGGATATCCGAGGAAAAGTATGAGAGATTTGCGGAGCAATATAATATGTTTATGGGCTTTCTTGCCGCCAGGGAGGAATATGAACAACAAAAAAGCGCAGCCCTTTGAACGCTGTCAGCGTACCGAATTTTCAAAGGCAGCTGCCGCTTAAAAATGCACAGGCTTTCTCCCCGCAGACGGCGGGGAGAAAATTTTTAAAGAGAGGGCAGAGGATTTGAAAGTTACAGGGAATCCCCTAAGTTCCAACGTATTTTTGATGTACAAGATCAAATAAAGGAGGGCGGAAAATATGAGTGTGAACAAAACAATAAAAGCGGCAAAAACAGCATTCCTTTGCCTCTTTTCGCTGCTTCTCAGCGGCTGCCTTTCCTCGGCGGACAGCCTTTTGACCGCCCCCATGCTTTCCGATGAGCAGGCGGAAATTTACAATGCGCTGGAGGAATCCGCAGGAGATGATATTTCCCTTGTGTACCCCAAAGGCGGGGCTTACCGTTCCTCGGTGGTTTTCGCCGATCTGGACGGGGACGGGCTGGAGGAAGCGGCTGCTTTTTACGAAAAAAAGGACAACCCCGAGGGGAATGTCCGTGTGAATATCCTTGACCGCGAGCAGGTCTCTCCCGATGAATACCGCTGGCGTTCGGTCTATGACCATGCAGGGGCGGGAACGTCGGTGGAGGAGGTCTTTTTCACAAACCTTGGCGGCAGCGGCAAGGTGAGAATGGCAGTGGGCTACGGGCTTATAACCCCTACCGAAAAAGCGCTGAGGGTGTATAATTATGCTGACGGCGTGCTTACCATGGAATATTCCGAATCCTATTATAAAATGCTGCGGCTTGACCTTGACCGTGATGGGGGCGAGGATATTGCGGTTATAAACTGCAATAACGAAAACCACTCCGCCTATGTTTCCCTTGTGACCGACAGGGGCGAGGGGGCGATAAGCAGTGCAAGGGTAAATTTAAGTGAATCCACCGCCGACCTGCCGAGGGTACTGGGTGGATATATCGGCACGGACACTCCCGCCATATTTATTGACGGGCTTCTTGGCAGCGGCAGCCTTGCCACGGAAATAGTCTACTGCATAGGGGGACAGCTCAGAAATCCCGCCGCATTGGACGGCTCGGAAATAACCCAGCTTACCACCCGTTCCCAACGCATATACTGCCGTGACGCCGACGGCGACGGCATTATAGAGATACCCTCCCGTGAGCCGTTCCCGGGCTACCGCGACTCGACGGAGGCGCAGTATATAACCAACTGGAACGTGTTTGAGAATTACACTGTCGTAAAGAAATTTTCCTCCCTTACCGACCAGTCCTCGGGGTATGTTTTTATGATACCCGGCAGGTGGGAGGGGCAGATCACTGTGAAAAACGATTCTTTGACGGGGGAAAGGGTCTTTTACAAATACAATACGTCCCTTACAGACAGCAGACTTGAACTTATGCGGATAAGAGCGTGCACTCCCGACAGCGAGGAGGAAATGATCGAAAGAGGCTACTTCAAAGCCGCAGGCAGTGAAACGGCTGTGTATATGGTAAAGCTTGGGGATACCGACGATAACCTGCTGCTGACCACCTCGGAGGTTATCAACAATTTCATGCTGCTGGCAGCGTAACAACATGACATCATATCTGTCATTGCATATAAGGGTCATTGCATACCACGCACCCGAGGCAGGTCAGGAATACCCCATGCTTTTCGCATTTGGGAAAACCGTTATTTATAGGATCGTCCGCCTCTGCAAGTTCATACCATTTCTTTATTTTCTCATCGTCAATATCAGCGGCAGTCACCCTTTCAATAAGCCGTATTAATTTGTCAAGGTTCGGAAAAAGCCTTTCCTCACTCGGCTCATAGTCAAGCTTTTCCCAGCCCGTCTTGTTTTTTGCGCCCTCTATTACCCGCAGCATAAATGCCTTGTCTTCCTCAAGAGTTTCCCTTTCCCAAGGCAGACTGCACACATCAAAGCTCACTGTCCCTATGCCGCATATCTGGTCTGCCTCGCACAGCCGTACCATAAGCCGCTTCTGATTTTCCGTGGCCGCAAGCTTCGTACCGCTAAGTGCAAGTATGCTTATGAATACCGCCGTCATTCCGTTGCTCATACCTATATCGTCACATGTATGTTCTCCTCTTTTGAAATCTATAAAATTACTCATATCCTACCTCCGTGAAATTTAAAAGCAAAATCCCCCCGCCAATAATGACGAGGGGATATTATACATTATAACAGCGCCGATCGACTTATCAGTTTACAACAGTCTTTTCGGTCTCCTTATCAAAGATGTGGATCTTGTTGGGATCGATAGCTACTCTGATAGTATCCTGGGGACGAGCGGTAGAACGGGGGTCAACTCTTGCCGTAAGGGAAATACCCTCGCAGTTCAGATACAGATAAGTCTCTGCACCCATCATTTCCGTGATCTCAACCTCTGCCTCAATAATACCTGTCTTGGCAGCGGAAAGGAACATTTCCTCGTCGTGAATGTTCTCGGGTCTGATACCCATGATAATTTCCTTGTCAACATACTCGGAAAGTACCAAATCATCGATCTTGGACTCGGGAACTTCTACATAATACTTAACGCCGCGGCTGGTCTTGGTGTCCTCGGAGCCGAACTCAACGGTGTACTTGCCCTCGATCTTTCTGAGAACAGCGTCGATAAAGTTCATCTGAGGAGAACCCATGAAGCCTGCAACGAACTGGTTAACAGGGCTGGTGTACAGATTCTGAGGAGAATCAACCTGCTGAACGAAGCCGTCCTTCATAACCACGATACGGTCGCCCATGGTCATAGCCTCTGTCTGGTCATGGGTTACGTAAATGAACGTAGTACCCAGCTTCTGATGAAGCTTGGAGATCTCGGTTCTCATCTGAGCACGGAGCTTAGCGTCCAGGTTGGAAAGGGGCTCGTCAAGTAAGAATACCTGAGGCTCACGAACTATAGCACGTCCCAGAGCAACACGCTGTCTCTGACCACCGGAAAGAGCCTTGGGCTTTCTGGAAAGCAGGTGGGAAATGTCGAGGATTCTTGCTGCTTCCTCAACCTTGCGCGCGATCTCATCCTTAGGAACCTTTCTCAGCTTCAGACCGAAAGCCATGTTCTCAAATACAGTCATATGAGGATACAGAGCGTAGTTCTGGAACACCATCGCAATATCTCTGTCCTTGGGAGCAACGTCATTAACGAGACGGTCGCCGATGTAAAGCTCACCCTCGGAAATTTCCTCAAGGCCTGCGATCATACGCAGAGTGGTGGATTTTCCGCAGCCGGAGGGGCCTACAAGGATTATGAACTCCTTGTCCTTGATCTCAAGGTTTACGTCTGATACGGCAACAACGCCACCGGGATACTTCTTATAAATCGATCTTAGTGATAAACTTGCCATTATAAAGTGGACCTCCCTAATATAAATTGATGCCGAGGATATGACGGTTTCACAATACCATATATCGGCCTTATATATATAATACCAAATTACTGACAGTAATTTCAAGTCTATTTATGCCCAAAGTTATAATTTGTTATTTATTAATTTTGACTAAAACCAAAATTTTCGCTGAAGTTTGTCGAAATTTTCCTGGTATATTGCACAAATTTCAATAAATTTCATTGTGCAATATATCACACCTTACCAAAAAAGCCGGGAAAAATCCCGTTATTTTCGGGAAATAGCACATTTAAATTTTACTCACGGGAAAATTTTGGCGTATTGCACAAAGTTTTTGAATTTCATTGTGCAAAATTTCACGACATTCACCTAAAGCCAGCCCCTCATCCAGCCAAAGCCCTCCTATTCTTACTCTTTTAAGAGATGTGACCCTGTTGCCTACAGCTTCCGCCATTCGCTTGACCTGGTGATATTTTCCCTCACGCAGGATTATCCGCACCACACGGTCGTTTTCGGTCATTATAAGCTTTGCGGGCAGGCATTTTTCGCCCCCGTCAATGACCAGTCCACTGACGAAAAGGCTTGGGTAATTTTCCTTTGCGGGGGATTCCAAGGCTGCGATGTATTCTTTTTCCACATGACCTGCGGGAGAGGTGATTTTGTGCGCCATTTCCCCGTCGTCGGTGATGAAAACGAAGCCTTCCGTGTCCTTGTCCAAACGCCCCGCAGGGAAAAGGCCTTTCCTGTAAAGCTCGGGGGGGATAAGCTCGGTTACGGTTCGGCTAAGCTCGTCACGGGTGGCGCATATTACGCCTGCGGGTTTGTTGAGCATAATATACATATTTTTGCGGTATAATATGTGCATTCCGTCAAGCGTGATATTGCTGTGCTCGGGGTCGATCTGCGTGTCGGGCTTTTTGGAGACAATGCCGTCCACAGTGACCCTGCCGCAACGTATCAGTTCACCCGCTTCTTTTCGGGAAATGTTTTTCTGACTTGCCGTAAACTTATCCAGCCGCATTTTCATTTTCCTTTCGGTCTACATTATTATGTACCGTATCCGCTAAAATATTCCGAAAAAATTTCTTTAATTCAGTTATGGCAAATAGCGGTAAACAGCACTTCAAGCGCACTGGTGACGCAAGCGTCACCCCCACTTGGGTTTCCAAAGGGGGGACCCCTTTGGCGGGTCAAGGGCAGCGCCCTTGCGGGGGTCGGGGGGCGGAGCCCCCTCTAACAGCCGCCATACAGAA
>CAMWLD010000029.1 GCA_947175005.1 uncultured Ruminococcus sp.
GCGCCCCCTCTCCCCCCTGGGAGGTTGTCCCTTTGGTCGGCAACTTACTTTCGTTCGCAAAGTTAAGCATTTCACAAACAAAGTCACATTTCATAGTAACAGGCAAGTCACATCTGCCAACAAATGAACGCATTTCAACAACACATTCACATCAACACAAAAGCCAGTTCCTCGGCGTGGTAGGGGGAACAAAGCCACTTCTCGGCGTTTGAGGGAAAAAAGCCCCTCCCCGGCACATGAGGGGAAGAATAGCCCCAGCGTCGTTTGAGCGTAAATTTTTGAAAAGGGTGATAAAAATGAACAACGAAAAAACAAGCTTCTTTTGGAAAACCATAGGCACCCACGGGGTCATGATCCTGTCCACAAGCGCAGAGAACAAGGTATCTTCCCGCCCCGTCAGCACGGTAGTTTTCGGGGGACGGTTCTATTTCCAGACAGACGAAAACTACCTCAAATACCTCCAGATCAAGGCAAACCCCAACGCCGCCCTGTGCTGCAATAATATTTCCGTGCAGGGAATGTGCACCGATTTGGGAAAACCAAAGGAAAACCACGATTTTATACAGGCGTTGAAGCGGCATTTCCCATTGGCAGCGGCTCGGTATTCGGGTCTGGAGAGCGAGCGTGCCATAGAATTTTCACCGACTCTTGCCTATCGCTGGGTTTATGAAAAAGGGCAGCCGTTCACGGAATACTGGGACTTTAAAGAGGGGACGTATAAGAAAATCAAGATGTACTGATGTGCGTTTGCGTTGACGTGAGCATAATTATTGTGTATAATAAAATTATAACATATAATTCCCCTATTGTGAAGTGTACTGTGCCAATTTGAAATATATAAAAAACTTCAAAAATGAAAGGATAGATCAAATTATGCAAACACCCGAAAAATTGGACTATAAAAAAGCTTTCAAAGAACTTTATATGCCGTCCTCCAAGCCCGCCGCCGTGGACGTGCCCGAAATGACCTTTATCGCCGTGGACGGCAGGGGC
This sequence comes from uncultured Ruminococcus sp., assembly GCA_947175005.1. Lineage (GTDB taxonomy): Bacteria > Bacillota > Clostridia > Oscillospirales > Ruminococcaceae > Huintestinicola. The sequence goes on from CAMWLD010000029.1 coordinate 994, forward strand.
GACCCTAACAATAACCCCGATTATCAAAAATCCATTGAGATACTTTACGGACTTTCCTTTACCGTTAAAATGTCAAAGCTGGGCAGTGCGCCAATTGAGGGATATTTCGAGTATGTCGTGCCTCCGCTGGAGGGGCTTTGGTCAGCGGAGGGACAGCCTATCGGAGATAACATTTCCGATAAAAGCAAGCTTTGCTGGACGTCTATGATACGTCAGCCCGAGTTTGTGACGTCAGAGGTTTTTGAGTGGGCAAAAAATACGCTGGGCAAAAAGGAACCGAGCCTTGATCTGTCAAATGCACGGCTTATGACCTTTACCGAGGGGCTTTGCGTTCAGGCAATGCACAAGGGTTCATATGACGAGGAAGCGGCTACTATCGGTAAAATGCACGAATTTATGGAAGCGAACGGTTTCACCGAGGATTTTTCGCAGGAAAGACAGCACCATGAAATATACCTTTCCGACCCCCGCCGCTGCGCTCCCGAACGGTTGAAAACGGTGATACGGCTTCCGGTGAGGAAAATATAACGACAGCGGGGCAGCGTATCTCATATGCCGTTATCGGTCTTACGTATCAATTGACAGAAATTTATCTGCATAATTTATAATCGTTTTATCAGATATCCAAAGTTATGCGTTCCCGTGAAATTTTCCCAAACCTGCGGTTCTTGATTGGTAAAATATGATCTGTAGACAACAGCTAAATTATTTTTTTCACACATTTTTATAATGCCACTTTCTTTTACAGCGGGGTCTTCAAGGTAATCTATGATAATCAAATACTTATATTTCATTGCGATTATTTTTTCAAGTAAATCTTCAAACGTATTGCCAAACTTTGCAGCCTCGCCAAGAAGTAAATGAGCTATAATTATATCATATTCACCGATAATAGTATCGCCGCATATATCTTTTTCGATCACACTTATATTTTGGTTGTGATCTGTAATTTCTTTGATTGAGTTTATTTTTCTTAAATCACCAGGGTATACAACAGCGTCAACAGGAACATCTGAAAATAAACTTGTAATTACAGACAGACTTGTCCTCCCGCTGCCTGCGTCAAGTATGCTTGTAATGTTTTCTCTTTTTATAAGGTTAAGAAAATCATTTAAAATTATTCTATGACCTTTCATTGTCCGGACAGCAAGCTCTCTGCTGTATTCGCTTGTATTCATCGGCACAGATATTTCAGCCCCTTTCGTTTTTTTATTATAACATATTTCAAATTAAAATGCAACGGGAAAAATATTTTCGGTAAAAATAAACAAAATCTAATTTTATCGGTGACATTTAAGGGGTCAAAAAGATTTATATAACAGAAAAACGTTTTTCGGAGAAAATAAAAGCGAGGTGACGAAATTATGGAAAATACGGCTGCAAGCGATAATAAGCTTGCAAGCGCCGCAGCGGCAAAGGAGAATTTCCGGGTCACAGACAGGTCGGAGTTTGAGGAAATAGCCCGGGAAAATATGCAGCGGCTATACGCTCATGCTGCGGTAATAACAGGGTCAAAGCAGGATGCAGAGGACGCCGCCGCCGATGCGATATACCGTCTGCTTATCCGAAAAAAGCCCTTTGAAAGCCGTGAACACGCTAAGGCATGGCTTATCAGAGTGACGGTGAACGGGGCGCTTAAAATGAAAAGCAGGCAGCGGCGGTTTTCGGGGGAGGAAAATGCTGCGGAAAATCTGTCGGTGGAATTCGAGTACCCCGAGCAATCGGAGGTAATGGAAGCTGTAATGAAACTGGACAGCGGCAGCAGGGCGGTAATAATGCTGTTTTATTTTGAGGATTATTCGATAAAGGAGATCGGGAGGATACTTAAAATTTCCCCCTCGGCGGTCACATCACGGCTTACAAGGGCAAGGGGCAGGCTGAAAGAAATGCTGAAAGGAGATTACTTTAATGAATGAATTTAATAAAACTTTTAAGGGTGCGGCAGGGTGCATTGTTACCGACAGGGACATTGTAAGCGAGGCGGCACAAAGGGCTGCGCAAAGCTGCGGAGCGGGTCGGAGAGTGAGAAAGCTGCGCCCTGCCGTATGCGCTTTGCTGGCGGCGGCTATGATCTGCGGAACAGGTGTGTCGGCGGTGAAATACGGCTGGCTGAATGTGGTTTTCGGAGACAGCGGAAATGTTATTTTGGAAAATCCCTCGGACTATTCTCTGGAAATAAGCGGACTTGAAACGGAATGCAGACTGCCGGACGGAGAAATAAGCCTTAATGATGTTGTCTGCGACGGCGAGGCTATATACATCAATCTGCGGCTGACAGGTGCGACAGAAGAGGATATGCAAAATTATGCAGATTTTGCGAGAATTTATCCGCAGCTCACTACTGCTGACGGGGCGTTCAAAAGCACCGTGCAATTATTTAGCATAGGTATCACAGATCACGGGGAGGATTTTGTGGAAATGTATGCCTCTATTTCCTCTGCCGACGGTATAGACATAGGTGACAAAATAGATTTTAAATTCTATGAACTGTCCGAAGCAATGTACGACCCCGATGAAGAATACGATTTCCGCATTGCCTTTGATGTGGCGGAACAGCCCTCGGATATGACAATATCACTTGCGCCTGACCGTGAAATGACCCTTGTCAGCGGTCTGTTTAACAGAACGATGGAAATAAATGCGGAGAGTATCATCATTTCACCTCTGACATATCAGTTCACAGCCACCATATTAAGTTCAACCGGTTATAGCTTTGATAATATTTATGAAGCTATGAATCAGGAAGCAGCTGTCTTTGTAATGAAAGACGGCAGCAGAATCTCCGGTATGGACATCTGTGACAGCTATGGCGGCAGCTTGGACGGAAACGATACCTATCACATCTACGCATTCTTCAAACGGGTTTTCCCCGTGGACGACCTTGCAGGCATTGAGATAGGTGGCAGCTACATTGAAGTTACCCGATAAAATGAAAAAGAGGCAGGACGTAAAAATCCTGCCTCTTGCTTCTTGTCTCTTGCCTCTTAGCTTAGCTCAAACATACCCGTGTACAGCTGATAATATTTACCCTTTTGCTTTATCAGCTCTTCATGGTCGCCGCGCTCGATAATCTTGCCGTTTTCCAGAACCATAATGGCGTTGGAATTGCGGACGGTGGAAAGACGGTGGGCGATAACGAATACCGTCCTGCCCTCCATAAGCCTATCCATGCCCTTTTCGATAAGTGCCTCGGTGCGGGTGTCTATTGAAGAGGTCGCCTCGTCAAGAATAAGCACGGGCGGGTCTGCCACGGCGGCACGGGCTATTGCCAGCAGCTGCCGCTGTCCTTGTGAAAGGTTTGCGCCGTCGGAGGTAAGCATGGTGTCGTACCCCTCGGGCAGGTGACGTATAAAGCTGTCGGCGTTGGCAAGCTTTGCTGCCTTTTCCACGTCCTCGTCGGTGGCGTCCAGCTTGCCGTAGCGGATATTGTCACGGACTGTGCCCGTGAAAAGGTGGGTGTCCTGGAGAACCATTGACAGACTGCGCCTGAGATCGTCCTTTTTGATCTTGTTGATGTTAATGCCGTCATAGCGAATCTTGCCGTCGGGCACGTCATAGAAACGGTTGATAAGATTGGTTATGGTGGTTTTGCCGGCACCTGTAGACCCTACAAAGGCGATCTTCTGCCCTGCCTTTGCATAGAGGGAGATACCGTTAAGAACGGTCTTGTTTTCCTCATAGCCGAAGTAAACGTCGTCAAATTCCACACGTCCCTCCACCTTGGTGTAGGTGACTGTGCCGTCTGCCTTGTGGGGGTGCTTCCACGCCCAGAGGCCTGTGCGGCGGTCGGTCTCGGCAAGAGTGCCGTCGGGCTTTTCCTCGGCGTTCACAAGGGTAACATATCCGTCGTCCACTTCGCTCGGTTCATCTATCAGCCCGAAAATCCTCTCTGCGCCCGCCAGTGCGGAAAGCACCGAGTTGAACTGCTGGGAAACCTGCGCTATGGGCATGGAGAAATTCCTTGTGTAGGTAAGGAATGCCACCAGTGTGCCCACAGTAAGAATGCCGCTGAAGGTATGCACGCCGTTTATTACGAGAATGCCTCCCACAACTGCGGTTATGGCATACTGCACATGGCAGAGGTTGTTGTTGATTGGCCCGAGAACATTTGCAAAGGAGTTTGCGCTGGTAGCTGCGGCGCAAAGGGCGTCGTTAAGCTCCTTGAACTCTGCCTTGGATTTATCCTCATGGACGAATACCTTTACTACCTTTTGTCCGTCGATCATTTCCTCAATGTAGCCATTGACCTTACCCAGAGCCGTTTGCTGCTCCTTGAAGAACTTGCCGCTGCGTGAGGCGATAAACGCCGTTAAAAAGAGCATTACAAAAAGCATTCCTATTACCACAAGGGTAAGCTGCCAGCTGTTGTAAACCATCATCACGAACACGCTGATTACGGTTATAGCCGATGAAATAAAGCTTGTAATGGTGTTGGACATCATCTCACGAATGGTGTCTATATCGTTGGTGTAGCGGCTCATAAGGTCGCCGTGGGTGTTTGTGTCGAAATATTTTATGGGGAGAGTTTCCATGTGTTTGAAAAGATCTTTTCTGATACGGAAAAGGGTCTTTGTGGAAACGTTCAGCATTATCCGCTGATAGCCGAAGGTGAAAAGGGCAGCCAGCAAATATATGGACAGCATTACCCCCAAGGTCATTACAAAGCCTTTGAGCAATCCTGCGACTGCCTCATCGGTAAGGGGGGGATTCACTGCCCTGACTGCGGGACTGAGCGGCGTAAGGTAGTTGTCAATGACCACCTGCAAAATCTGAGTTCCCGCAACGCTTGCAAGGGTGCTGAATATGATAAAGAACACCACAAGCACCAGCAGCGCCTTGAATTCGCTGATGTATCCGAAGAGCCGCTTTATAGTAGCCTTTGTGTTTTTGGGCTTCTGGAAAGGCCCTTTTTGTCTGTGCGGAGGCATTATTCTTCAGCTCCTTTCTGCTGTGAGAGATAGACCTCACGGTAAATTTCATTGTTTTTGATGAGATTTTCATGGGTGTCAAAGGCGTCAACTGCGCCGTCGTTCATAACGATTATCCTGTCGGCGTCCTGCACGGAGGAAATTCTCTGAGCTATGATTATTGTGGTGGTGTCCGCAAGCTCCTTACGGAATGCGTCGCGTATCTTTGCGTCGGTGGCGGTGTCCACTGCGGAGGTGGAGTCGTCAAGAATGACTATCTTGGGCTTTTTAAGCAGCGCTCTTGCTATGCAAAGCCTCTGCTTCTGACCGCCCGAAACGTTTACGCCTCCCTGCCCCAGGTCTGTGTCGTAGCCGTCGGGGAAGCTCATTACAAAATCGTGAGCTTGGGCTTGACGGCAAGCCGCTTCGATCTGCTCGTCCGTGGCATTTTCATCGCCCCAACGGAGGTTGTCACGGATAGTTCCCGAGAAAAGCACGTTCTTTTGCAGCACCATAGCAACTTCATTTCGCAGGTTATCCAGCTTATATTCCCGAACGTCGTGACCGCCGACAGTGATCTTGCCCTCGGTAACATCATAGAATCTCGGGATAAGCTGCACAAGGGTGGTTTTTGACGAGCCTGTGCCGCCGATAATTCCGATAGTTTCGCCGGACTTTATCTTTAGGTCAATATTCTTCAGAGTGGGATTTTCCGCTTCCTTGGAATATTTGAATGACACATGGTCGAATACAATGCTTCCGTCTGCGGGAGTAAGCTCCCGGTCGCATTCCTCATCGCCTATATCGGGAACTTCATCGAATATTTCCACAATTCTGTGCATGGAAGCCATTGAAATTGTGGTCATTACAAAGATCATGGAAAGCATCATCAGGGACATAAGTATCTGAGTTACATATGTGATAAAGCTGGAAAGCTTGCCTATCTCAAAGGTGCCGCCTATAACCATGTTTCCGCCGAAGTAAAGCACTGCCACAATGCAGGAGTAGACCACAAACTGCATAACGGGCATATTCATGATAACGATTTTTTCCGCCTTTACCTGTGCTGTGCGCACATCATCTGCGGAGGCGACAAACTTCTCGCCCTCGAATTTTTCACGGACAAATGCCTTTACTACCCTTATGCCTATAAGATTTTCCTGCACAATGGAGTTGAGCTTGTCGTATTTCCCCAGCATTTTCTCAAACAGCGGGAACGCCTTTGTAACAATAAGCCCCAGCGTTATCCCCAGCACAGGGATAGCCACAAGGAACACCACTGCAAGGCTGCTGTTTATTTTTATTGCCATAATAAGAGCGAAGATAAGCATAAAGGGCGAACGCACCGCCATGCGTATCATCATCATAAAGGTGTTCTGAACATTGTTGACGTCGGTGGTAAGACGGGTCACAAGGGAGGCTGTGGAGAATCTGTCCACGTTGGCAAAGGAAAAATCCTGCACCTTGTCAAAGAGCTTTTTGCGGACATTCTTTGCAAAGCCCATGCCTGCCACAGCTGCGAATCTGCCGCCCAGCGCTCCGCACAGCAGAGAAAAAAGCGCCATGCACGCCATAAGCACGCCCATTTTCACGGTGTAGTTTATATCGGAATTTTGTATCCCCACGTCCAGTATCTGCGCCATGACCAGGGGGATAGTCACCTCCATAAGTACCTCGCCGATCATGATTATGGGTGTGAGTATGGCGTATTTTTTATACTCACCCACACATGACAGCAGCTTTTTTATCATTGTATCCTGCTCCTTTCCGGATATTTATTTTACTGCATATCGCTTGATGTACATCTAATGCCGCTGATAATTCTGCTCAAGGTTTCCCATGGCAAGCTTTATAAGGCGCATGAATTCCGCCTTTTCTTCCTCGCTCATGCCCTTTGAAATAAGCTCTTCGATATTTCCTATATTCTGCGCAAGAGTCCTGTCAAATTCCCTGCCCTTTGCCGTAAGGACAACACGCTTGAGCCTGCCGTCGGCGGGGTCTCCGAAGCGCTCTATATAACCGCCCCGCTCCAAATGAGAAAGAATGCTTGCAGCGGAGGAACGCCTTATGCCGAAATCCCTTTCGATATCCCGCTGAAAAATTTCCTCTCCCAGCTTTTCACGGTGGGAAATATAACCTATGAGCCTGCACTGCTCCCCGGTAACACCCGCACCGCACCGTGACAGCTCCGTATTGCAGGCGGTGCGTATAAGTCTGGACAGGTGGTTTATGTACCGCCCGAAATGCTCATGCTCTTCAAGATCATCGCAGCAGTTCAAATTATCACCCCCTATGACAGTTGTCTTTTGCCTTTTTTCCAACATCTATCCTATAGTTGGTTAGCTGTCTAACAAATTATATTATAACTCTATATTATTCCATATTCATCAACAATTTATGAATATTTTTACATTTCATCAAAATTTCACATTGGAGAGGGTGAGGAATGTTAGAATAACACGAAGTAGAGTTTGGATAATTCTTAACATTAAGTTTCGATATACATTTTATTGCGCAAGCAGTCAATTTTATGTATAGTGCATTTATAATAAATTGCACCGAATTGCTTTGTGCAAAACATAGATTTTTATATTACCTCTCAAAATTTGCATAAAGCTATTGACAAATGCATATTCAAATGTTATAATATTTATAGCCTGTAATCTCACAAATTTCCTGCACAAAAAAGCCACCCCAAAATAAAACAGTCCCCGAAAAATCGGGAACTGTTCGGAATTTCAAAAAACACGTAAAATCCTGCCTCTTGCCTCTGACCTCTTGCCTCTAACAGCTTAGCTCTCTGCATTTTCCAGCTTGAAGGTTATCTCAAACTCGCTTTCCTCGTTGGTAATGGTACGGCGGTAGACTGTAGCGGTGACAACATCTCCTGCCTTGTGGGTGGTCTGGAATTCTATGAGCGCCTCATCGGTGGTCATGGAAATGCCGTCCATTTCGGTGATGATGTCGTCGACCTGAAGAATGGTGTTGGAGATGTCGCAGTCCTCGCTTATTTCGCTTATAAGCATACCCGGGCGCACGCCGAGGACTTGTGCGGTATCATAGTCTATCATCCGATATAATACGCCGACTCTGGGTTTCCAGGTAACATAGCCGTTTTCGATAATATCCTCGCAGATAGGCACGGCAAAGTCCATGGCTATGGCAAAGCCGATATTTTCGTCATTATCGGTGACGGATTTGCTGGTGGGAATGCCCACCACCTGACCGTACATATTCACCAGCGCTCCGCCGGAAATGCCTGTGTTAAAGGCGGCATCGGTCTGAATGCACGTGATCGGGTGATCGGAATAGCTCTGTATCTCGCGGTTCACATAGGAAACATAGCCCACGGTAAGGGTGTTTTCATAGCCTCCCGAATTGCCTATGGCAACGACCTGCTCTCCCTGCATAAGCTCATCGCTGCTGCCAAGCTCGGCGGGGGTGAGATTGTCGGCGTGTATCTGGATTATTGCAAGGTCATACCAAGGCTCATAGCCGATAATATCCGCCTCGAACTCTCTTTCGTCATAGGTCACGGCCTTTATGCGGGAAAGTCCCTCGACCATATGGGCGTTGGTAACGATAAAACCGTCCTCGGAAAGGATAACGCCCGTGGCTGCGGAATAGGGGGTAAGGGTAGTGGTGGTATAGCCGTAGAGAGTGACTATAGAGGGAGTGATGTGCTTTGCCACGCCTACGGTGGTGTAAAGTCCTTTTTCAATATCCTGATAGTCGCTCTCGTCCTCGGAGGGCTTGGACTGGACATTGATGTTCACGGTAACGCCCGTTCCATTGCTGTTGGCACCCGTTTTATCCTTTTTGCCGCTTTCCTTGCCGTTCTCACGTTCGGACATGGCTTTGTCTATGCCGGAAGATATGCTGTCGGAGACTTTGCCGCCTGCGTCGCCGTTGTTTTTGTGATTTACCGCCAGCAGGATCATGACCCCTGCAAGCATTGCCGCAATAAGCAGCACAATGATAATGATAAGTGCCTTGGAGGGCTTTTTCTCTGCCGTTTCCTCTGCGGTGGGAACGGCGGGGATCCCGGGAATTTTCGGAGGCTCGTAATAGGGAGCGTTGTACCCGGGGGCATACTGCGGATTGCCGTAGTTATACGCGGGTGCGCCGCCTGCATACTGTCCGCCGTATTGACCTGCGAATTGATAGGCAACATTGCCGACATTATTGCCGGCATTATTGCCACCGTACTGTCCGCCGAAATTGCCCTGCGCATTGCCGAAGGGCTGAGGATATGGCTGACCGTTCACAGGCTGAGGACTGCCGCCGGGCATGGCGCTGCCATACATAGCGCTGCCGTACATGGCATTGCCGAACTGTCCGTTAGCATAGCCGTTCCGATCTGCGGTATACGGGTTTTGCTCCGAATTATAGGCGGCTGCGCTGCTCGGGGTTTGACCCGGGGCAAAGCTTTGCTCGCCAAAAACTCCGCTCTGCGGGGACTGCGGAGAGGTTTGGGAAATGCTGCCCGTTTCGGCGGTTTCCGAAATTGCGGCGGATTCTTCCGATAATGCTTCGGAAGCGTCGGACGATAGAGCGGCTTCGGATGATGTGTCTGCTGTTTCCGCCGTGTCCGCCGAGACCGCATTTTCCGAATTATCGGGAGTTTCCGCAATATCCTTTGAAATGGACGCATTTTCCCCGCCTGAAGCAGCCGCCTCTGTTTCGGTGACTGTTTCCTCATTGTCGGCTGCGTTTGGAGTTACTTCGTTTTTCTTAAAATCATTCATAAAATATTCACCTTTCGGGTATGTCACCCTGTTACCCCTGAGAGTATCTGTTTAAAAAAGGGAAAAGCTCTATGCTTTTCCCCTATAAGATGTTTGTTTTGAGGCTGCTGCAGAGAAGTCAAAAATCAAAGCAGTGCCCTTATTTCCCTTGCTGCACTTGCTGACCTTGCTGCACTTGCCGATCTTGACCCGCCTGTTTCTGTTACCCCTTTAATTTTCCCGTCTTGCGGGGGCGCTGCCTACGGGGAGGGTAAATTCAAATTCGGTATATTCCCCGGGCGTGCTGCGGACGGTCACCGTTCCGCCGTGAAGCTTTATTATGGAGCGGACTATGGACAGCCCCAGTCCAACACCCGTTTTATCCTTGCCCCGTGATTCGTCGGTTTTGTAGAATCGGTCGAACACACGGTGTATCTCGTTTTTCTTCAGACCCTCGCCGCTGTTGCGGACAGTGACTGCCACAAATCCCTCGGAATGGCCGAAGCTGTAAGATATAAAGCCGCCTTTATTTACGAATTTAACTGCATTTTCCGTAAGATTGTAAATGACCTGCTGGGTAAGATCCATATCCGCATTTACATAAAAGCGGTCGGCGTCAAGCCCCTGTATGTCTATGCCCTTATCCTCGATACGCTTTTCAAAAAGGAGAACGGTCTTTATTGTAAGGGCTGTCAGGTCAAAATCCTCCGTCTGAAGCTCCAGTTCCCCTGCCTCGTATTTGGAAATATTCAGCATGGAGCGCACAAGCCTTGCAAGGCGGTTTATCTCCTCGGAAACTATGGTTAGATATTCCCTGTGGCGGCTTTCGGGGATAGTCCCGTCAAGAATGCCGTCCACAAAGCCGCCTATGGTAGTCATGGGAGTTCGCAGCTCGTGGGAAACGTTGGAAACAAAGCTTTTGCGGTTTTCCTCAATGCTTTCCAAAGCATATGCCATTTCGTTGAGGGTCTTGGCAAGGAAGCCCATTTCGCTGTGGTCGGCTATGCTTACCTTTTCGGAAAAATCCCCCTCGCCGAACCGCTTTGCCGCCAGGGTCATTTCCCGGACGGGCTTTATTATGCGGTCAACGGCATACCTAAGCATAGGGTATATGCAAATGAGTATCAAAGCGTAAATTGATATGAAAACCAGTATCATATTCCGCAGATAGGCATACAAGCCGTCGGCAGACATGAAACTAAGCATATAATAGGTTCGCCCGCTGTCGGATATTTTATGCAGGAGGCACACCCTGGGGTCTTCAAAAAGACCGTCCATGGTGGAAATATCAAAGCTGCCCAAGGAACGGGCATTATCCGCCGCTTCCATGCTTTGCGCGCTAAGACGGGTCTCAATACCGCCTATCATGGGCTTTTCGCCCGCAACATAGTCCCCTGCGGCGTCAAAAAGGGTGAAGCTTGCCTCAATGTGGGTTTGCTCGGTAATATAAAGCTGCTCTAAGTATTCCGGATCCATATTATGGCTTTGTATCATTTCCGTTGTTGCGCGGCGGGCGTAATAGCCCTCTTTTTCAAGCTGATTCTGCCTGTCACGCTTATAGGTGGAAACGGAAAAACAAATCATAGCCGCTGCCACAATAAGGGAGGCGGCTGTGATAAGCGATATACAAAGGCGGAAATACTCCGAGGCAATGCTTTTACGCACCTTCCTCGTCCGCCTCGAACTTGTAGCCTACGCCCCAGACAGTCTTGAGCGCCCACTTGTCGGAAATGCCCTCAAGCTTTTCACGGAGCCTTTTAATATGAACGTCAATGGTACGGGAATCGCCGTAATACTCAAAGCCCCATACCTCGTCCAGCAGCTGGTCGCGGGTATACACTCTGTTGGGATTGGAGGCAAGATAGAACAGCAACTCCAGCTCCTTGGGGGGAGTGTCCATGACCTTTCCGTCAACTCTGAGCTCATAGCGGGTCATATTTACGACCAGCTTGTCATATTTAACTTCTCTTATCTCGGTCTCGGCAGAGGACTGACCGATACGTCTTGAAACCGCCTTGATACGGGCGATTACCTCCTTGGTATCAAAGGGCTTTACGATATAGTCGTCAGCGCCCAGCTCAAGACCCAGCACCTTATCAAAGGTCTCGCTCTTGGCGGTTATCATGATAATGGGCACATTGGATTTCTTTCTTATCTCCCTGCATACCTGCCAGCCGTCAAGCCCGGGGAGCATAATATCTAAGAGTACCACATCGGGCTTCATGGCGTTGAACTTGATAACTGCCTCCTCGCCGTCGTGGGAGATCATAACGCCGTAGCCGTCTTTTTCCAGATACAGTTTAAGAAGCTCCCATATGTTGTTGTCGTCGTCAACCACAAGTACCTTCCCAAGTGA
>CAMWLD010000030.1 GCA_947175005.1 uncultured Ruminococcus sp.
TCGTTGGGTCGGTGAGGTGTATAAGAGACAGGAGGACTGTCAATGTCAACATATTCGTCCACAGGTTCAAACATTCCCGAAGCAATGCCCCTTGGTATACACGTGGTGTCAAAAGGGAAAAAGTCTATCCCCTCGCCGCCCAAAACATAGGTGGAAAGGTCCGTCCAGCGCCCCTCCCAGGTGGTGGGAAAATACTCTATTTTTCCGCCGTACTTGCTCTCAAACATTTCCAGGGAGACCGATTTTGAGCCGCCCCTCGTGTCGGGGTTAAGGTCATAGTGGGCAAGCCATTTTACAGTCTTGTTTTCCAGATCTTCATCTGTAAGCATGGAGTTCGCTGCCTCGGACACAGCCGCCTGCTGCTCCTCATTCAGCGCTTCGGTGTTTATGGCGACCGTTTCACCGGGAGCGGCAGTATAAGCTGTTTCGGCAGGAGCGCTCTCCGCTGCGCCGCAGCCGCTCAAAGTCACCGCCAACAGAGCAGCGCTTGCAGCACGTATGGTGTAATTTTTTCCGTTAGATTTTCTTTTCATATAAATCAGCCCTTTTAATTTTTTAAACAATGCATTGTTGGCGTTTGCTTTGAAATTCGCCTTTAACAAAAGTATAACTTATATTTAAGACAATGTCAATTTTAAATTTTGAAAGAACTTTTGATTTTTGAACATACAGTTTTTGAACAAATGACCGATTGCCGCGGAATAAACAATAACCCCTGCGGACACAGCTTTACAGTTATGTCCGCAGGGGTTATTTTCTGCAGTAAACTATGTCGGAAATTTTATACGGGCATTTGCCTTAAATGCTGTTATGCTTTTTACTCATACACTAAGCTCTGCCTGTTCACCCACGCAGTCGGGATATTTTTCCAGCAAAGGCTTAACGCATTCCGAGATAAATTCCTCAACCTGTTCGCCGCTTCTGCCCGTGTAATTTTCGGGAACAAGTATGTTTTCTATATCCTCACGCTTGAGGCCAAACATATCGTCCGCCAAAATGCGCTCAATAAGGTCATTGTCCAGCCCGTCCTCTTTTACCCTCTTGCCTGCCGCCATGGAATGCTCCCTTATCCGCTCATGAAGCTGCTGACGGTCGCCGCCTTTTTCTACTGCGTCCATCATAATGTTTTCGCTTGCCATAAAGGGCAGCTCTGCCATTACCCTGCGGCGGATTATCTTGGGATATACAACCAGTCCCGAGGTCACATTTATAAGAATATTAAGGATAGCGTCACAGGCAAGGAAGCCCTCGGCAACGGATATTCTCTTGTTTGCGCTGTCGTCAAGAGTGCGCTCGAACCACTGAGTGCCCGCTGTAAAGGCAGGGTTAAGAGAATCTATCATAAGATAACGTGCAAGAGCCGTGATACGCTCGCAGCGCATGGGATTTCTCTTATAGGGCATAGCGGACGAGCCTATCTGATTTTTCTCAAAGGGCTCTTCCATTTCCTTGAAATTCTGTAGAATGCGAAGATCGTTGGCAAATTTCATAGCCGACTGGGCAATATTTGAGAGAGTATTCAGCACCATGGTATCGGCCTTTCTCGAATAGGTCTGTCCCGAAACGGGCACTACTCCCTCAAAGCCCATTTCCTCCGCAATAAGCCGCTCCAGCTCCTTTACCTTGCCGCTGTCCCCGTGGAAAAGCTCCTTAAAGGAAGCCTGCGTGCCCGTTGTTCCCTTTGAGCCGAGAAGCTTTAAGCTCTTTATCCTGAACTCCAGCTCCTCCATATCCATAAGCAGCTCGTTTATCCAAAGGGACGCACGCTTGCCCACAGTGGTAAGCTGGGCGGGCTGCAAATGGGTATAAGCAAGTGCAGGCTCGTCCTTCCACTTCATGGCAAAATCCGACAGCTGTGCAATGACCGTGACCATTTTCCTGCGGATAAGGTTAAGCCCCTCACGCATAATTATAACGTCGGTGTTGTCCCCCACATAGCAGGAGGTCGCCCCCAGGTGGATTATCCCCGCCGCCTTGGGGCAGCATTTTCCGTAAGTGTATACATGCGCCATTACATCATGGCGGACTTGCTTTTCACGCTCCGCAGCGCACTCATAGTCGATATTGTCAATATTCGCCTCCAGCTCCGTCACCTGCTCCTCTGTAACAGGCAGACCCAGCTTCATTTCCGCCCTTGCCAGCGCCACCCACAGCCTGCGCCATGTGGTGAATTTCTTGTCCGCCGAAAAAATATACTGCATTTCCTTGCTTGCATACCGTGTGCAGAAAGGGGATTCATAGCTGTTTGTGTTCATTTTAACCAATCCTTTCGGAATTTTCTTATAGTAAACGACATTAGAAATTGGACAATGAAGCCTTGCAAAAATTTGCATATATGGTTTTTGCAAGAGCTGAATGTTGCAATTTCAATGTCGTTTACTATAAATTTCACTTTTTTAAGTATACCACATATTTTTCCTTTTGTCAAATTCTTTGCCGTTAACGCAGTTAACACAATTGACGAAGTTAATGACGTTCGTCCAGATATTTTTCCGCCTCTTCCTCCGTCAGCCTCCGAACCGCAGTTTCGGGAAATTCCCTGTATTCGGAGGCTGTAAATACAGGGGACATTTTTTCGCAGGATTTATCCTTGTTTTTATCCAGAAAAATTTTAAGCTCATCATTTCCCGGGAAAATTTTGTAGGAAATTCTGCCGCCCTTGCTTTTTATTTCATATATACCGCAGGATTTTTTCACGGTATAGTCGGCAGTGCGCAGATAAAGCTTTGCAATATCGAGGCTTTTAAAGGGAAAATTCCACCGCTGTAAATTACGCTTAGGGTCATGTTCAATGCAAATACATCTGCCGCAAGTTCCGCAAATATATTGGGTGTGATCTTTAAGGCACTGTGCAGGGCGAAGCAGGGGAGTTATCCTGTTGTTATCTGAATAGCATTCGGGACACATTTTTTAATCCTCCTTTTATGTATTGCCGCTTTCTGTTTTCCCCGAAACAAAGCAGACAAAGGCAATTATCAGAAATATGAACATTGTCAGCATATCCCACACATCAAAGAGCGGTTCGCCTATCAGCCTCGAAAGCAGCAGATTTACAGTAAATTCAAAGGGCACAGCCAGCAAAAACGATATGCCGAAAGCCGCCCTTTTGCGAGTTTTTCCCATTTTGATAAACACCGCCGCAATTATCCACATGAATATCAAGGACGCCGCCGCTGTCGCAGTCCCGATAACAAAGACCATATGCACTCCCGTTAAAACCGACAGCATATACAGATAGGGGACAGTGAAAACACTTGCGCTGCCAAGGCTTGCCGTAAGTTTTCTTTTTCTCATAATAAGCCCCGGAAAGATTATTGCCCACGCATAAGCCATGGAGGCTATGGGTATGAGAGACCATGTCAAGCCCCCGGATATAGCAATATTGCAGATAATGCAGACGAACATACCTATGGCAATGGCTGCGGAAAAAATTACGGAAATGACAGTGTTTGCCGGAATCCTATTTTTTCTTTTAGGTGCAATAGGAGCTTCGACTGCTTTTTCGGGAGGAGGTGCAGCTTCACTTTCACAGCCGTTTAAAAGCTCGTCCGCCGTTATCCCCAGTATTTCGCATAGGGGGAGCATAAGAGAGGAATCCGGCAGGTTTAAACCCCTTTCCCATTTGGAAACAGCCCTGTCGGATACGTTCAGCATTTCCGCAAGCTGTGCCTGTGTAAGATTTTTTGCCTTCCGACGGCGTGCTATGAATTTCCCGATCACGACCTGATCCATACTATCCGCTCCTTCCGGCGCTTTTTGATTTTCCCATAGTATCATTGCAAATTCTCCTTTTCATATATGAACTTACTTTCTTAAATCATACATCATTTGCAATGAAATTGAAACAAACCTGCGGTTGAGTGCCGAAAATCAACCGAGGATTGTGAGGCCAAGAGAGGCTTTGACCATTGACTTGTTTATAGGTAGATGTTTATAGGCAGAAATGTTTCCGCCTTATATAACAGGGGAAACATCTCCGTCAGAGTTTAAAGCCGTTCACTCGGTGATTTCGCCGTTACCCAGTCTCTTGAAATAATCCTTTGTATCCCTCGCCACAACGCTGCTTAGTGCAAAAAGGGCTACAATATTGGGCAGCGCCATAAGCCCGTTAAAAATATCCGCAATGGTCCATACCGCCGACACCGTCATGTAAGGGCCTATGAAAACCGCAGCAATGTAAAGTATGCGGTAGACAGTCACAGCCGTTTTGTTTTTTCCGCTGAGGTATTCGAGGCAGCGCTCGCCGTAATAATCCCAGCCTAAAATCGTGGTGAACGCAAAGAACACCAGACACAACATCAGAATAAACGCCGCCGCACCCGAGGGCAGGAAGTAAAGTCCCTTTGAGAATGCGTCGGTGGTCACCTGCACTCCCTCAAGGCTTGCGTCCGACCATGAGCCCATCATTACTATGGAAAGCCCCGTCATGGTGCAGATAACGATAGTGTCGATAAACGTCCCCGTCATGGAAATAAGTCCCTGTCTTACAGGCTCTTTTGTCTTTGCCGCCGCCGCCGCAATGGGAGCGGAGCCAAGCCCCGATTCATTGGAGAATATCCCTCGGGAAACGCCGCTTTTCATGGATATCATGACCGAGGCAAGCGCACCGCCCGCTATGGGCTTTATCCCGAATGCTCCCCCGATTATATCCCCCACAGCAGCGGGTATTCTCGTAATGTTTGCAATAAGCAGCACCAGCACCGCCGCAATGTAAAGTATCGCCATAAAGGGCACGATTATTTCCGCAACACCGCTTATCCGCTTGATTCCGCCGATTATGACCAGCCCTGCGCAAATTGCCAGTACAAAGGCGGAGATGACCGTTACCACCGAGTAGCTGTTTCCGAAAAGCATGATAGTGTTTTCCCCGTTAGGGTCGAAAAATCCCGTCACCGCCGAGGAAATGCCGTTTACCTGGGAGAATGTGCCTATGCCCATAAGTCCCACGCACGCCCCGAAAAACGCAAACACCTTTGCCAGCCATTTCCACTTTTTGCCCATGCCGTTTTCGATGTAATAGAAAGGCCCTCCCAGCACGTGCCCGTCACTGTCAACAGTGCGGTATTTTACCGCAAGGAAACCTTCCGAATATTTTGTTGCCATGCCGAAGAACGCAGCTATCCACATCCAAAAAAGCGCCCCGGGGCCTCCCGCCAAAATTCCTATCGCCGTTGCAACACCCACGATATTTCCCGTGCCTATTGTGGCGGAAAGGGCTGTGCAAAGGGAAGCAAAGCCGCTGACTTCTCCCTTTATCTCCCCCTCAACCTCGCTTTTTTCCTCCTTGAAAAGCAGCCGCAGCGCCCGCGGCAGATGCCTCACCTGTATAAAGCCCGTGCGCATCGTCAGCAGCAGTCCCGCCGAAAGTATAAGCACTATCAGGGGCACGCCCCATACATAGCCGTCGATTTTTTCAAGAATTTCGTCAAAGGTCACATTTATCATCTCCGTAAATATTTTTTTGGGGGTCCTGTACATTCGCCGTGAAATTTTTCTCGGAAACAGACAAGGCAGGTATATATTGCCTGCCTGTCATTTTAATTTTTTATAATAATTATCCGTTTTGGAAAAGCATATGAGGTAAGTAAAATTTCTAACCTCTTATCAGTACTGCTTCAGCACATTCACAGCCCCGATAACGATCTCCGAAGCCCGCTCCAGATTGCGGCAGGTCTGTTCGGTGTCGCTGCTCGACCTTGCCATTTCCATAGCCTGGGCAACGGTCTCTCTGCCCGCCTCCACCTGGTTTTTGTAAATATCGTCCAGCTGCGCCTGGGCAAATTCCACGAAATTGTTATAGCAGTCCTTGAGGTCCTTGATAGCGCTGTTGCGGATATCGTCGTAATTTTCCAAAGCCGAGTCGATTATCTCCGACTGCTGCTTTTTCTTCAGAATATTCCCGAAGAAAGGCATGGTAGCCGAGGGGAAGCCCATTACACGGTCAGCCCCTTGACTGGCAGCTTCCTTTATCTTGTCCGCCACAAAGGTGTTCACATTCACCGATTCGCTGCACGAGATACGGACTCCCGCAAGGTTGACTATCCCCAGCTTTCTCGAAAGCTCCGCGCCCATGTCGTTGATGATGTCATTGAGCCGCTGCTGATGAATCTCCAGGCATTTTCTGTATGCCTCGCCAACCTTGTCCATAAGGTAGGAGTAGAAGTGTCTCTCCACGTCCTCGTCATTGGCAGTGGTGCGGCAGGCAAGAATATCCTCACGGAGCTTGGTGAAGAACTCATACATCCAGTGCTCCGCCTCCTGCTGCATTTCGGTAATGGAGAGTATGATCTTGGGCTTTTTGCTGTCCAGCGCCGCAGCCAGTGTGGTGCATTCCCGCTCAAAGTCCTCCGAAAGCTTGTCAAGCTTCTGCCTGTCCATTTTCATCATGTCGCTTATCATGTTGAGCCTTGTAAGAGTGTCTGTCAGCATAAGCCGCAGCATGGAGAATACCCTGTGAGTGCGGATAGTGTCCTTCTGCACGATTATTTCACGGGACAAAGCCAGCTCGAATTTTAAGAACTGGTTCTCGTAATAATCCTGGAAGCCCTTTATATCAGGGCGGTTAAGTCCTATCTTGCGGCGGTACTCGTCAATGCCGCTTATGCCGTAGACTTCAGCCCCGGGGATTATCTGTGAGCATTTTTCCTTTATGCGGTCAACTACCCTTTCAATATCCTCCATGGTGTTCATGGCGTCGATCATATTTACCAGCACAAACACCTTGCTGAAATTCTGGGGCACGATATTTCCCGCAATGAAATACTGCTCGCTTTCGGAAAAGGGAGAGAGCGCCGACGCCACATAGATAACAGCGTCCGCCTTTATAAGGAAATCCTTTACCTGATTGTCAAGGTCGTCAAGGTCGGAAAGACCCGGAGTGTCCACTATCTGAATTTCTTTAAGTATGGGAGCGTCGCTGCGAACATCAATGTATTCCAGCTCCCCCGGGAAAAAGTCCAGCAGACCGTAAAGCCGTTCTCTGCTTAGATCGTCCTGCGTTAAAGTCACACGCTTGCCGTTTTTGAGCACCGCCTCCACAGAGGGAGTTTCCCCGTAGGAAATGCAGTTTACCGTAAAGGTCTCGGGGGCTACGTTCACAGGGGCAATGGAACGCCCTAAAATAGCGTTGATTATGGTGCTCTTGCCCCGCTTGAAGTCACCTATGACCATAAGGTAAAAGGGTTCGTTCATTTTCTTGCCGATTATCCCGTCCCATTTGGACATTCTTTCCACTACCTCGTCGCCAAGTATAGCGGAAAGCTCGGGGTCGGTTATAAGCCTTGTAAGCTCTCCTCGGACAAATGCTATGTCCTCGGAGGCGTTGTCGTAATTTTTACTCATTACATCGATCCTCCTTTATGATCCATAGCTTCCGTCCGTATCTGCGATAATGTCGCAGCGGATCTCCAGCGCCTGCTTGTTGCCCACATGGCTTTGAGGCTTTTCCAGATCGGGACGCCATATGTACAGTATCTCGCAGCCTATAAATTCCATTCCCGCCACAAGCCGCCGCTCGTCCGAGGAACACTGGGGGCTTATTTTAAGGTCGCGCACAGGGGTAACGTGCAGCGCCTCATAATGAGTGGTGATCTCCTCCAGATCAATGTTGGGGTTCGGGTTGCCCATGGAATCGGGAATGCCCTTTTTGCGCACGCTTGCGAAGATCTCCGCAAATTTATCCGGGCTGTCCAGGCAGATTATACCCGCCCTGTCCGCGGTTATGTCTCCTGCTAACAGCCATTTGTTAAGGCTGTAGTTAAGCTCTCTGATATTGTTTTTGGTGCTCTCGGCGCTGCTTTGGGTTATATCGCCCCTGCTTATGCCGGGATAGGTAAAGGCATAGTTAAAGGCACAGTGGCGGTTTTGCAGCCTGCCGCATTCGCAGCCTATCAGAAAGCACAGCTCGTCATGGGTAAATTCCTCGGCAACGTCCGCCGTCATGATTATGCAAGGCTCGATCCCGTCCCCGGAAAGTGAGCTTATTTCGGGTATTTCTCCCGCTTTTCTCACCAGTACCACGGGAATGCTTATCTGAAGCCGTTCGCTGCATTTTTTTGCAGCCTCGTACGCCTTGGCGTATTTCATTGACGAGGCGCTGTCGCTGGACTGGAAAAATCTCTTGAATTTATTGGGAATGTCATTTCCCGTAATGGTCTTGTATAATCTCGACCACCCCGAAAAGCCGCCTATTTTCTGCCTCATGGCAAAGTCGGCGTCAAAGGCGTAATCAAGCACGCCTCCGACCACGTGATCCTGAAAGGAACGCGTCCTCGCAACCAGGTAATCGGAAAATGATGTATTTATATCCATCAGCGGATTAAAAGAATTTGTCACAATATAACCACCTTTACTACCGGAAGCAGGAAGCAAGAAGCAAGAGGCAAGAAGCTCTGTTGCTGTACTGCTTTCCTGCTCATTTAAAACCTGCACTGCCGGTTATCGTTATAAATATTCTCTGATAACTTATGCCGACTGTTCTTCCTCATCTTCATCGGAAAGAATATCGGTCAGAGCCTTGTGCAGATTATAAGTGCCTGCCAGCATTTCGCCCACATTTTCCGCAATGGACTGGAGGCGTATTTTTTCATTGTCCGACATGGTTTTCTTCTGCTGTTTTTTCTCGTTGAGGTCGTCAAGGGTTTTCTGTGTGTCTTTAAGGATAATTTCGGTTTCCTCTTCAATTTGAGTTTTAAGTCCCGAGAATGAATTAAATACCTGCTGACGAACTGATTCGGTAAAGTCGGAATTTATCTTCATTTCATGGAACTGCTTTTTAACGTTTGCTTTCATGCTTGCCTTGTACTTGTCAATTCGTTCCTGAACCAGGAATTTGTCCACTGCAAACTTGCCCGTAAACGTGCCCGCAAAGCCCGCCAGAGCCATAATGCACAGCGAAGCAGGGGACAGCAGCACGCCGCCCGCAACCGTTGTAACAAGCAGGAAAGATGTAGCAAGCCATGTGGTAAGTCCTGTAAGTCCGCCAAGGAGTGCACCTTTAACGCCCGCTTCTCTGAAACCGATGAACAGGCCGCCTATACCGCCCGTGCCGATAACAGAGCCTATAATGCTGTCCGCCACGCCGCCGTTGCGGGTGTTCTGGGCAGGCACCGAGAAAAGCTCCTGAATGCGCGCCAGCGACTCGAAGAACTCGTCCTCGAAGGACTGTAATCTCACAGCCTCTTCCTGGAGTCCCACGTTAATATCCTTCTGGATCTGCTCGCAGATAAGCTGCGCTTTGTTTTCGATATTTTCCTTTATTTTTTGAGTCATACGCTCGTAAACGCTCTTTAGCTTTTCGCGTTTGAGATCCTCCGCACCCATCTGATACTCGTCAATTACCTGCTCTGCGGTCTCCTCGATCTTTACCCAGTACTCGTCAAGGATAGGCTGGAGCTGCTCAAACACCTTGTTTGCGGCATTGTTTATCCGAACGAATTCCTCACGCTTTTTGGTGCGTATCTCCTCGATCTCCTCAATAGCAAGCTGATACTTCTCCATAAATTCGTCGGTTTCCATAACAAGAGCGTTTTCGTGGAGAACTATGGAGTTGATTATTTCCGAGCCGGAGCTGATTATCTTGTTGGCGAGAATTTGCAGGGTTATAGAGCCTCTTTCCTTTGTAAGCATGGTCTCCAGCACATTCTCAAACCTGGGGAAATTGCTGTCCGCCAGCATTTCGGAATCTCCCGATTCCTTTGCCATAAGGGCTTTCTTGGCGTATACCCCGATAACCTTGGGCTTGCCTATCTTCCTCTTGTAAACGGCGAATTCCTTTGACCCCTCGCCCATTACCTTTTTGGCTTTGTCCATAACGTAGGAGCAAATACGCCTCTCCACGGTCTCGACTATCCTGTCCTCATCCTCCTTGGAGAATGTGCCGAAGCAGTTTACCGCAAAGATGATACGCCCCAGATCGCTGGTGAGCATCTTATTTTCCAAAAATTCCTTTTCAAACTGTGAAAAAGGCGAATTGGCGCTTATAACGAACACCGCAGCGTCTATCTCGGGCAGAATTGACATGGTGACGTTTGTCATCTGCTCATCATCGTTAAGCCCCGGAGTGTCAATGATATCCACATGATTTTTGCAGAAAGCAGTGTCATAGTAAACGGTGGCTTCCTTGACCGTCTCCGCCTTTTTTTCCGATTCATAGGAAAGCTTTGTGACATAGTCCGAAAGCTTGTTTATATCCACCCTTTCGGAATTTCCGTCCTTATACTCCACGACAACATAAGGCTCTTCGCTGTATGTAACCCTGTTAAGGGTGGCAGTGGCGGGCAGTACATCCGCAGGCAGTACCTCCTGCCCCAAAAGGGCGTTTATCAGCGTACTTTTTCCCCTTTTGAACTCGCCCACAATGGCAACCTCAAAGTGATTCTCCACAGCCTTTTCCACAACGTCGCCTATGGATTTGGCTGTGTTTTCCAAATTGAGTGAGCTTGCGTATTCTTTAAGCTGCCCCAATGATTCCGCCAGATCGTTGACCGTTTCACGGAATGAGGCATAACTGCCGAAATCGTAAGTTTGCTCCATTAAATTAACTCCTCCCATTAGAATTTTATATATCAAAAAACGTATATGTTCTTGTGAATGTTAGTTTGTAGGTTGATGTATGTTTGCTGCCGAGAGGCAAGAAGCAGGAGGCAAGAGATTTACTGCCCTGCTGTTTGCTCTTTATGTTGACTTTGTTAGCATATTATTTATGCCGAATTAACGTACTGTACATTAATGTATCTGTGTTTGCATAAAATTTCACTTATTATCATTATAACACAAAATTGTCAAATTTGTCAATGATATTTTAAGTTTAAATCATACAAATTCACTGCTTGTTTTTTGTAGATTTATACTAAATTTCTTGGGCATGGGGAGATATTTTTGTAAGGGATACAAATATAAGGTTGTCCGTCTAATGTGAAATTTTCGGGAAATGCTTTGTAAAATTATTGACATTCGGTGGAAAATGCGGTATAATATTTTTGTATGACAAAGGGCTTTGACGGCGGTGCTTAACAAGTCAGGGAAGTGCTTTGGCGGAGCAGCGGAGCAAGATTACGATGAATTTGCGGAGGAATTTTATATGGCGTATAAATATTATAAATTTGATGATCGGACAGAGATGTATGAATTGTTTGAAAAATGGCTTGATAAAGCTTTGGCACAACCTTTTCCCGAGGGGCTTGCGGCGGTTTCGTTCAATATATATGAGGATGTAGGTGACGGGTGCTGGTCAATGGATTTTGTAGGAACAGACCGTTTTGACCCGGACGACGACGGTGACTGGGCTTGTTTTGAGATAACGACCTTTGACACCCGTGACGAGCCTTTCGGCTGGATAACGCACAAGGAATGGGAGGATATAGAGAAAGAGGCTATAGATATGGTTATGAAATATCTTGAATGCGGGAAATACGCAGAGAAGATCAAAGAATGTAAGGGTGTGGGCTTGGGACATGTGAACGGTGACTTGAACATACTGTATAAAAAAGAATGATGTTCGGACTCGGCTGTTCAAGGTCGTTTCCTTGAAAATGCAATATCTGCAACCAATCATGGACACATTAACTCATTTTAATTAACTCGGAGGTTCACAATGAAGAAACTGCTTTTTGTTTATAATCCCCATTCGGGAAAAGGACAGGTAAATACTTACCTGCCGGAAATAATCGACATATTCACCAAAGGAGGATATCTTACCTCGGCTCATCCCACGCAGTTCAGGGAGGACGCTTACCAAACGGTAAAGAATATGGCGGGGGACTACGACCTTGTGGTCTGTTCGGGGGGCGACGGCACTACGAATGAAACTATCAAGGGCATTATGGACGGGGGACACCATGTGCCTGTGGGGATAATTCCCGCAGGGACTATGAACGATTTTGCTTCAAGTCTCGGGATTCCGCGGAATATGCCCGACGCTGCAAGGCTGATTATTGACGGCAGTCCCGAGTTTGTGGACGTGGGGGCTTATAATGAGAGGTATTTTACCTATGTGGCGGCGTTCGGAGCGTTTACCAAGGTAAGCTATGCCACGGACCAGCAGCTGAAAAATTCCATAGGGGCTATGGCATACATTATCGGGGGGATAAACGAAGCTGTGCAGCACGCCAGTGAACCGCCCAAATATCATCTTACCATTGAATGCGGAGGTAAAAAGGCGGAGGGGGACTATATGTACGGCATGGTGGCGAATTCTCTTTCGGTGGGCGGAATAAAGGGGCTTGCGGGCAGGGATATACTTATGAATGACGGTATTTTTGAGGGGATATTCATAAAAAGTCCGGGCAGTATCATAGAGCTTCAGCGTGCGCTGAATGCCCTTATCAAGAAGGATTTTGACGATCCCTGTTTTGATTATTTTAAGGGTTCGGATTTTGCGTTCCGGGCGGACGGGAACGTGCCGTGGACATTGGATGGCGAGTACGGCGGCAACAGCAGTGAGATAAGCCTCTGTGTTATACATGACGCATTGCAAATCGTGGTGGATAAGTCCAAAGCGGACGGGCTGGGATAACAAAAGCATTCAAGCGCACTCACTCCAAGCGGGTTTCCAAAGGGGTGCGCCCCTTTGGCGGGGACGGGGGC
>CAMWLD010000031.1 GCA_947175005.1 uncultured Ruminococcus sp.
CCGTCAATGAATACTTATCATCTCCGATATAATAACTATTTTCAAGAAATCTCAGCCTTTTAACAGAATAATTATCTTCTACACCGTCAAAACTTGCATTATTAAGCTTTATTTGATCTAAAGTCAGCTCTCTCAATGAACTCATTCCGTTAATAAAGCTTAGATCGCTTACAGCACACCTGTAAAGGTAAAGCGTTTCCACCTGTTTCAGATTTTCCAGAAATTCCCCGCTATAATCATAGCAGTATTCTATGCTCAGCTTTTTCAAAGAGCCTATTCCCGATAGCCAGTCTTCCTCCCAAACAACCCTTTGCAGAGTTATTTCCTCAAGATTTTCAAGACCGGCGGCGCTGTCGCCGTTTATCAGCTTAATGAACGGTCTTCCCTGTGCATTTGTATCGGTAACAGTCAGCCTCTTTAAATTCGGGTAATTTTTAAGATTTCCAAGGTCAATGTACTTGTAAGTATCTACCTCAATGTATCGTGCTATTTCCGTTTCAACTTTGATTACTATTTCCTCGCAGTCATAAGGAAAAATCTCGCTGTCAATCGTAAGAGTATGGCTTTCATCTTCCGACTTTCTCACAAATATGTCAGAGAAAGTTTTTGATGTCTCGGTTTCCGCCTCGGTCGTTTCCTCGGTCGCCGCCTCACTCGTGCTCGCCGTCGTCACCGCAGCCGTACTCACCGTAGTTCCCTCGGTCACACTTTCCTCTATGCCCTCGACCATACTCTCAAACATACTCTGCGCCATACTTTCCGCCATACTCTGCACCACATCATTCGCCGTAACCACACCCACAGAATCCGAAGCCCCCACATCAACCAAAGCCTCATTTTCCCCCACGCTGCTTTCCGCACAGCTTCCCAAAGCGAACATTACCACCGCTGCCATGGCAGCCGCCATTATCTTCTTTTCCATAATAAAAAACCTCCATTTAAATTATTCAAATTGCACACTCTGATCTTGACGATCCTTTTAATTTTATTGTACAGCTTACGGATTTATTTATCAAGATTATCCGCACGCATAATACATCAACCAACAATCATATTTTATCAATCCTCCATTAAAATCTAATTTCACACGCAGGCAATTTTTCCTGCAATTCTTTTACTTGTTTTTCATAATATTCATATGAGTTCACGGGGAGTTCCAAATACTCCAATCCCCGAAATTTACTTACCGCCATAATATCCGTCAATAAATCCTCATCTCCGAAATAATAAGAATTCCACCCAATAATCAACCTTTTAACGGTATAATTTTCATTAACTCCGTCAAAACTTGTGTTGCTGAGCTTTGCCCAATCCACTGTCAGCTCGGTCAATGAACTCATTTCATTTATGAAGTCTAAATCCTCTATAGGACACGAACCAATATAAAGCGTTTCCACCTGTGACAGCTTATCCAAAAATCTCCCGTCATACTCAAATCCTCTTATTATAGTCAGCTTTTTCAAGGAACTTATTCCCGACAGCCAATCCTCTTCCCACCATGTAACATTCCACAGTTTTATTTCCTCAAGATTTTCAAGCCCGGAAGCGCAGCCGCCGTTTATTATCTTGATATATCCTCCAGCCATACTATTTATATCCGCTATTTCAAGCCTCTTTAAGTTCGGATAATTTTTAAGATTTGCAAGGTCAAGATATTCATAATTATATGTTTCGATTTGAGAGAAAGGCTCCGTATCCACATTTATGACTATCTCCTCGCTGTCATACGGATATATCTCGCTGTCGATCGTAAGCGTGCTGCTTTCGTCCTGCGAAAGCCTGTAGAATGTATGTGTGGTTCTTTTAGCCTCCTCCAATCTCTGCTTAATATCCTTGGTCGCTGTCACTTCCGCCTCTGTGGTTTTTTCCACCGTTGTCGTTCTCAACTCTGAACCCGACACCATACTCTCTGCACTACTCACCTCGCTTTCCTCCATACCCTCGACCATACTCTCAAACATACTCTGCGCCATACTTTCAGCCATACTCTGCACCTCATCATTCGCCGTAACCACACCCACAGAATCCGAAGCCCCCTCATCAAACAAAGCCTCATTTTCCCCCACGCTGTTATCCGCACAGCCTCCCAAAGCGAACATTACCATTGCTGTTATCACAGCCGCCATTATCTTATTTTTCATATCAAACGACCTCCGTTTAATCAAAGCTGTATTCAAACCGGCATTCATAAATATTCCCGCAAATGTAAAAATACAACTGTATTTTATCATATTATAACACATCAGCGGAGCACTTGACAAGTTACAATACAATGACAAATTATTACATCAAAGTAACAACTGCAAAACCCTATCGGACAAAAACATATCCCCTCAGACCAATATAAAATGCCTATCCCAGTTAGCAGGCGCCTGAAAATCAATTTCACTCAGCCATGTATCCACACTAAAGGAAAAGTCCGATCTGTAATAAGCGCTTACCATCCCGTTGTGTATTTGTATTCCCGTATATTCACACCCATTATTTCTTATATCCAAAGAAGTGCGGAAGCAGCTGTCGCCGGAGGTCGACATACCGTTTTTCAGATTAGTCACCGTAAGCTTAACATCAATTCGGTTTCCGTTGTATATCCTTTCAAGATGCAGCGCAAGTCCGCCGCCGATCTCCACAATGTCTATAGTTTCCGCATTTTCCAGCATGGGAGTATATTTGTCCAGGTCGTCCAGACTTCCCACATCAATGGCATTTTCAAAAACATAATTGCCGCCGCCTCCGGGATTATCCGGATTATTGGGATCATCGGGATCATTAGGCTTCGGAATATCGGTTTCTACAGTTTCACCTTCCCCTCTCGCCAGCAGCCATAATTTTTTATACCTTTCCATATCGTCCCTGTAATCGGGAACATTGATATTGACCGGGTCAAAGCCCGCAGCATCAAAATTTGCCGCCCGATATGTTCCGTTTTCGGAAACAGTCAGCCCCTTGATCGGCACATCAACCGTGACCTTGTCCCACCTCACCCCCTCATCCGGCGTGTATTCGCCGTTTTCCTCAATTTTTTTCGATTCATTTTTCAGGTCCTCCAGCCCCATTAAATACCCCGCAATAAAACTCATTTTTTCTCCTCCAATCAAAAATTTTTACTCATTAATGAAACATACTCATACACAATGACCTTCCCCACTGCCAATATGTATAAATTGCGGAGCAATTCATACTCCGCAATTGTATGCCCCGGGAAGAAAAGTCACCGACCGACAACTCCTTAAACACTGCCCTCCTTTTCAAGAGAGATCTCTTTTTTGCTGCCGTCCGCCTCTTTAATAAACTTGAGCAAATACGCATTTTCTCCGTAAACTATCCTCCTGCACGAATCGGAAACTCTCTCTATCCTGTCAGGCATTTTCTTATCCAATATAGCCCCGTCAAAGCATGAAACGCCCCCCGAAGCCTTTGAAAAAAAGAACTTCTCCCTTTCTCTCACGTCCTCATTCTCATCATCCCCGGAAACCACCCCGATCCCTTTTTCCGTCATAATAACGCTGCCGTATTGCCTGTATTCTTCTATCCTCTTTCTTATCTCATGATCTTTAAGATCAAGGTAATCCGACTCGTCCTCGCAAATGTCCGCAGCCTTAGCCTTTCCGTAAACGCCTCCGCCGCCGAATATCACCTCTGTCCTCACCGAAATAAATTCGCTTCCGCTCGCCGTAATAAACGCCGTAAGTCCGTCGGGCGCCGCCATAATATCCATGTGTTCGCAATAAACAGCCTGAAAGCTTTTGTTTGCTATCTCCGACATTATCCCGCTTACTCTCGAACTGTCCAAAAGCCGCCCCGTCAGCTTTAATACATTTACAAAATTTCCGCCGCTGCCCGCCTTGTAAACCTCACCCGTCGCCGTGTTTTTTCCGTAAACCGCATTAAACGGTCCCTTCACCGAGTGAAAATAAACCCTCGCCGAATTTCCCCAGTTCACCCCCACAGCGCTCGTGTACGATAAAAACTTATCAAACCTCAGCACACAGTCATTGGTGCACGCAAACGTTCCCACAGCATATTCCGAAACTAAGCCCAGTATTTCCCTGCAAGTCTTTCCGTGAATATCTCCGAAATAAAATTTACCGAACCCCGACGGCATATTTTCACATCTTTTAAAACCGCACTGATTTGCGAGGTCCGCCAGTAAAAGGCTTGCAGCATACGGTTCGCTGTTCTCATTATATAAACTGTCATCAAAAGGATTTTCAAGCCGTCTCATCAGATCCCCCGCCTCTATCGAAAGCAGATCACCCCGCCTTGAGATCCTGCTTACATAATGAGGCGCAAAATACATATTCCCTATCTTAACGGAAATTTCCGCATTAGAAGAAAATACCGTATCCGTTTTCAGCGTAACATATAAAGTCGACCTTACTATCCCCTTTACCGGCAGATTTTCCGCCTCCTTCACCAGCCGCATACTTTTTATCACACCGCCGCCGAAGCTTGCGCCGCCTATTTTAAGCTCAATATCCCGGCTAAAGACCTTGGCGGATAAATCCGCAAGCCGAAATTTCACCTCTCCACCGCCGCTGTCCCTCGTAAACCTTGTCAAGCATTATCCTGCTGAAATCCACTTCAAAATTTCCGCTCTTTATCTCGGGCGCGGAATATTCTATAGCCGCGCTGCCGTTCTCCGCAGCCTGCCGCAGCGCCGCCGCCGCCGTATCATCGGCGTCCGTCAGCTTTGCATTTACCGTGATCTTGAGACCCGTCCTTGTCCTTACAGTCTCCCCGTAAATATTCACAAATTCGCTCTCGGGGTCGTAAACCGCCTCGGTCCTCACCTCGAAATCGCTTTCCACAAGAAACCCGCTAAGATCCTTTCCGTTAATTTTCAAATGTGCCGCCATTTTAAAATGACCCCCTTTAATTTATTTTTCATTCATATAATTTTAGCTTTTTTCATATCATACTTTTAAATTTCACAAGCATATTTCATTTGCAAAACATCTCCTTAAATTCACATCATAACATTTCACCTCCGCTCACATTCCCGCAGTCATCGGATTCATTCTAACTGCAAAGCTTCAGCCTATATTTTATCCCCCAAATATCCCCCTTGGAAATTTTCTCCACAAGCGCCAACGCATTGAACCTTCTCTCATCTCCCGCGCCGCCGCAGATAACCTCGACCCTCCTGCCGCAATTCGCAGCGTCCAGCAAAAACTCCTGACAGGGATCGTCCATATCCCTTATAAATTCCAGCGTGATAACGACCCTGTCCGACATCGGAACAGCCCTGTCCCCGTCAATAAATTTCCTTATCTCGCTCCTGTCCGAGAAGTCCGCCTCCATAAAGCATACCCCCCTCGAAACCTCCGTAAAAACCTCGCTCTCCTCATTCATTTTAATTTTGATTCCAAACTTGCCAATATCATTAAAAGCCATTTTCCTCACCCCTTTTTT
Organism: uncultured Ruminococcus sp.; assembly: GCA_947175005.1. Lineage (GTDB taxonomy): Bacteria > Bacillota > Clostridia > Oscillospirales > Ruminococcaceae > Huintestinicola. Next base: position 5,416 of record CAMWLD010000031.1, read on the forward strand.
CAAAAATCCAAACTTATTTTTACCCTATATTTTTTTAATTTCTCCAAAAAATTTTCTGCAAAACTTTTACAATCCTCCCCGTAAAATTTTTCGGAAATCCCTAAAATTTTTGGGGAAATTTTTCGCAGAACTTCCCGTAAATTTCCCCAAATATAACCGCAGCAGATGTCCCCCGCCGTCTCCGGCGGCGGGGAACATCTGCATTCAGCGGTGAGCAAGCCTCCGCTGAATGCAGCGTGCATAGCACGCCCTCTGCTTGCTGAAAGCTGCGCTTTGAACAAAATCACCTGTAATTTTTCATGAAAACATTTTCCGGAAATACTGCCGAAAAAACCCTCACCATTCTAAAACTTCACTCTGTCACTTTTCCAAAAACCATATCCTGCACCTTGCCTCAAAAGCCCTGAAACCGTCCTCTCTCCGCTCGGCGATCACCCCCGGCAGCTCTGTCCTTATCCCCAATATCTCGGCCTCCGAAGCCCCGCCCCCATTCGGAGCATTTTCACTCTCCGCAATTTTTTCAAGCTTCCCCGCCGCATTATCCAAAGCCTCCAGAAGCGCTTCCTCACTGTCATAACCGCAGGTCCTGACAACAGCGCCAATGCGAACCAGTCTGCCGCCGTGAGCCAACTCCTGTTCGGTTCTCTCACCGCTCGGCAGCAAGCTGACCCGCCCGCATCCATAAGCCCCGCATCCGATCTTCCCGCAAATTTTTTTAATTACCTCGCACATAATTCCAAACACCCCGCTTCATAAACTAAAATCACCTTACCAATAGCTCTCCCGAAAGCTTCCCATTCCGACCTCTTGCCTTTCACCCCAGCACGACCTCTAAATGGTGCAGCCCCGCAGCTCCGTAAATATATCTGACCCCCGTCACCGCAAAAACCTCCCCGCCGAAAACAATCTCACTCCTGTACCCGTCCTCCAGGAACTTAACATCTTCGGGACTGCTGTTTTGGCAGTCAAAATAAAGCACCCCGCTTTTCCCTATCCTCTCTCCCTTGCAGTCCGATTCCTTCACATGCTTTACCGTGCACCGCACATTTTCCAAATTGACCGTGCTCACAAGCTCCCCCTTTCCGAACACACCCCCGTCACTGTACCTTTTAAGCACGCACCTGTGAATAAGCGCCTCCTTCGGAATAGGAAAATCCGTCATACTCTCACGCCCCCTCTGTATAAAAGCCCGCCCTTGTCCAGTATCAGCAAAGCCTCTTCGCAAACCTTTCCGCGGGCATATCCATTCGCAGCCAAGCCCGATCCATTTTCGGATTTTTCCGAACCGCCGCTTTCCGCCGCAGCCGATATGTAATCGTAATTCACCGAAAAATCCCCTAACTTCACTGAAGAAATAACCGCATTTGCACTGCTCTCCCCCGTCATATTTCCTTCGCCCGAATCCAAGCCCTCCGCATCCGAAACGGAATTTTCATCTCCCGATACACTTGCCAAAAAATCCGCCTGAACGCATACCGCCGTCTTTAAGATCAGGGCGTCCCCCTCATCGGAAATTTTCCCTCCGAACGCACCGGAGGCTCTGTCCGAGCAAACGCACCAAACATCTCTTTCAGCCCTGCGCAGCAGCTTTTTCAAGCCCTTTTCACCCCGCTCCGAATAAGCCTCGCCGCCGTAATCATTCACATAAAAATCAATATCCGTCAGCAAAAATCTCTCTCCTTATTTTTTATTTTTTAAATAACACTCTCTCGTTAAATATCGGCACCAACCGCCCCAAAAATTTCACACCCCGTCAAACATCATTACCCCATATTCAAATAAATTTCCAACCCACCCACCCGTCTTATCACATTATCGCATTACTGCTCGTCGTTCTCTTCGGGTTCTTCCTCCTCCACAGCAGTCCCCTTAGCATGGCAGTAAATACCGGCAGCCTTGTTCTCGTAAACCTCGCAAAGCCCGTAGCTTCTGTAACCGTACTTCCAGCTGTCCGCGTCGGGATTGTTTGCGGGAGGGATTATCTTAGGCACAGCAGTTTTCGTAAACTGAATAACCGCAGGCTTGTGAACTATCATAAAGTTAATGTCCTCACCGTCCGCAGCCTTTACATAGCCGCCCTCCTTTTCGCCCTCGCTCACACCGTCCAGCAGCTTTATCTTCGTGTAAAATCTCGACTGGGGCACGCAAACTATCTTCTCAAAGCCCGCCATAACAGCCCTTGACTTGCTCGTGTCCATATCGTCTATCATGCCCTTTAACATAGGCGTGATAAACAGTATTCTCTCCTCCGAGGGGACCTGTGCCGTGTCAAGCGCATTCAGCGCCTCCCGCAGCGCCGCAGCAGCCGCCTCGCCGCTCTCCAGCGTACCCGCTTTCCTTGAAATACCTTTGCAGGAAGCCAGTGTCGCAAACCTGAATGCGTCCAGCTCGGGCACAGCCTTGCCCTTTATAAACTGTGAGGCCAGACTGCCGAAAGCAATCTTCTGACTTTCTTCATTGTCCATAGCGTCCACCACGAACATTCTTCCTCTCTCATAATTGAACTTCGCCGTCTGCCAGGTCAGCGCCACATCGCCCTTAACATAGCCGTCGTTTCTCGAGTAATTCGCCAGCCCGTCCATCTTGAGCCTCGGAATGATTATCTCATTCGCATTCGCCCCCTCGCTTGCCAGCGCCCTGTCCGACTCCAGCACCGCCGTGCAGGCATTCTCCATGTAAACCTCATCAAGTATCGTCGAATATTTCTTTGAAAGTACCATAACATTCATAAATAAATTTCCTCCTTTGATCTTTCCGCTTGTAAATTCCCAAGCAATTTTTCTTATTTTCCTAACTTTTTTCAATTGAATTCTAAAAGCTTTCTCCGATCTGTCCGAAAATAATTTTTTTGACCCTTCAATAAATTATCCCCTCAAAACTATCATACGCACATTATCGGAGCTTCAAAAAAGCCGTATTTTTTTCTAACCGACAAACTTCCCTCCGCCCCCCTATCTAAGCAACATCATCACATCACCCCTTTCACCCGAAAGCATTACTAATTTTTCAATCCGCAAGCCCGTCTTAAAGCAGCGTCCGTATCATCGAAGCTTCTCTCCGACCTTACCCCCGTAGTGACCCCCGAAAAACCTTTTCCAAGCCCCCTGCCTCCAAAGGAGCAATTTCTGCCCGAATTATTTCCTTTAGAAACCGCCGAGCATATCCTCTCGTAAATCGCCCTCACAGCCTCTTCCAGATCGCAGGCATTGCCAACACCGCTGCCGCCGTCCCCGCCGGCATTTTCCCCATGAACCGCAATAGAAATTATATCCCCCGCGATCTCCATAGGTATACCCGCCTTAGCGCAGGCAAGCTCCCCTTTGAGCCGCATATTTTCCGTCTCCAGCTCCCTGCTTCTGTCATTCTCTGCCTCATTCGCATAAGCCTTTCCGAGAGCCTCTTCCACACCGCCGTCCACCGTATCACCCCCGGAAAAATTCTCGGTATTTTCCCCATTCAAAACCTTTTCTTCCATCTTAAAAATTCCTCCTTTTAGACTGTTCACATTAAAATTTTTTTCATCGGGTATAAACCCGCATATAAAACATATCCTCACCAAAATATCAACCGCTCACCGCCATAAAGCTTCCCTCCCTTTCTATCTTTTCAAGCTCCCTCTCAGCCTCTTCCTCGCTGCATTCGAGCACCTCCATAACAGCCGATAACCTGCTTCTCAGCCCCGCATTCACAAGCCTAATATTCCTGTCAATGATCTCGCTCCTGTCAACCGTCCGCCTGTCCGAAAAAGCTACTCTGACACTGATCTCCCTGTCACTAAGATCGCCGCACATTATCCCGCAGGCAATGATCGCCCTTGCCGCCTTTTCAATGACCTCCGCAGCCATAGCCCTGTTCTGCTGCATAGTGGTGTCCGTCCTTGTCTCCATGCTTTTTATCTCGGCAGCCGTCCTTACCCCCGTCGAACCCGAAAAGGATAACGTCCCCGCACTAAGTCCCGTCTGAAAGCAAAGAATATTCAGCAGCGCATTTATTCCCTCCACGTGCTCCGTCACCCGCAGCTCCGCCGTGTTGTCCGTTATCTTCAGATCCCGCTCTTCATCGCATTTGAGCGCCTGATAAACCTCATCGTCAGCGTCAAAATACCTGCTCACATTTCCCGTATCCGGGTCAACCACCGTCCGTATGCAGGAGCTCGGAACGATTATCCTCTTTCTTCCCAGCACGAATTCCCTCGAAAAGCTGTCAAACGCCACATCGAGCGCCTTCAGCGTGTCCATGCAGTTTGCAAAGCAGCTAAGCCCCAGCAAAGACCCCTCCGCTAAATTATTCGCCGCCGCAGGCCTGAAATACGCAAAGCACTGCTCCCTCAGCTCATCATATTCCGCCCTTTCCTCAAGACCCGGATATAAGCTTTCAATAGGTATCCTGTCCCCGAGCGTCCCGTTTTTTGAAGCAAACAAAGCCCGCTCCACACTTACTCTCCCGTCAAATCTCTGCCTCTCCAGAAGCGTGTAATAAACCCCGCCCCTTGAGTATCTGCTTCGGAATATCCCCTCATTAATGCCGCCCTGTCCGCACCCCACAGGGATAAACCCCTCTGCGTCCACATAATCGAGTCTTACCTCTCCGTCCGCCAGATAAACCTTCAGCGCACCGCCCCCCAGCGCATAAGCCTTGCTGAAAAAACCGGGCATATTCTCCCAGAACCCGTTTTTCCGCAGCGCCTCGTCCACATATCTCCGGCACTCCTCATCACCGCAGAAAATGTCCGCCTGACTTGAAAAAGTAAGCGCCGCCATGTTGTCGCATAACACCTTTGCACACCCCAGCTGCGCCATTTTCCTGTACCCTCTCCCGTACAGTCCCGACCGCCTCGCATACCCCCAGGGCGGCTCCCCCCTGTACACCTCCGCACAAGCCTCAATAACGCCCCTGTAATACTCTTCATATCGAGGCAGTATAACCTCGGGAAACGCCTCTCTCGCCTCGCTCACAATATCCGCACTCATCAAAATTCCTCCTTTATATTTTCATTTTCTCCCAATTGACCTTCCAATCCCAACAAAATAAATACGTCCGACTCCTAAAATTCCGCCCCCTAACTCCGCTCCATTATCTCTCTCATTCTCTTCTCCGTAGAGTATTCCTGCGCGTCCAGACTGTCAATGTTGACCGACCCGTTATCCAGCCGCCTGTCGATCCCGGAGGTGTTCTTTTCCCAAACAGCCTCCCCGAAAGCCCTTATGGTGTTTTCGCAGTGGGAACATATAAAATACTTACCCCGCCCCATAATAGCGTTGTAAAACCTTATCCGCTGATTGATGTCCCCCTTTCTCGCATTGTGCAGCATAACAGGCAGCCCCGCCTTTCTCACCGCATTTTCAAGCCCCCTTATGAGCACCTGCTCGGCGCTGTCGCAGTAAACATCGCATACCCTCGGATATTTCTTCACCGCCCGCCTTGCAAAGCTCACAAACTCCCGCTCCAATTCTTTCGGTGACATGACCCCTTTCCTGTAAAACTCGTCCAGCGTAATAATTTTTTCATATCCCGCCGTGTACCCCGTCAAATTAAACGCCGTCGCCGAACCGTTACCCCCGAAATCCACCCCAATATCCGCCATAATAATGTCGCTCGCCTTAATTTTTCCCGAACCAATCACAAACCTCTCGGGCGCATTCGCAAACTCACCGTAAACAGCCCCCTCCGCACTTTTCCATAACCCCAGTATGTACCTGTCGTAAAAGACCGAACCCGCATATTCCCTCTTTAAATTTTCACGGAATTCCTCCGTCAGCGCCGTGTTGTCATCTATCGTAAACCGTGAAACTCTTATGCTTCCGCCTTCCTTTTCTTCCCTGTCAATGAATCTTTTAAACCAGTGAAAAGGTGAAGCAGGATTGCAGCTCCCGTCAAAAACCGCCCCCGGCCTGTCCAGCCTCGACATCAGCATAATAAAGAAATCCTCGCTCCAGCTTGTCACCTCGTCGCCGTAACAGTAGCTGACGCTCGCCCCCCGCAGCCTCTCCGCCATGCCGCTCCTGTACGCCCCCACCGCATAGCATTCCCGCCCGCATATCCTGACCTTTCCGCCCTTGCCCAAACGCCCCACGACCTTCTCGCCGAACATCTCCCGCATAGGCGCTAAAATATTTCTCTCCAGCGTTCCTTCCGTAAACCCCGCCAGCACAATTATCCCCCACTTGTCCGCATGACATACCCTGTAAGGAATGCGGAAATAATCAAGATAAGTCTTACCCGACCTTACCGCCCCCACCGAAATATTCCACCGCCTCGGCTCAAAAATGCTTTCTCTCCAAACCTGTCTCTGTTTCTCCGTAAGTATCAATCAACCACCCCTATCTTTCTTAAAAACCCTCTCATAAATCTCCTATCTTTTTCCCAAAATTTCCATGACCTCTCTCAGCCCCTCAAACCGCCCTCACAACCCCGTTCACCCCTCACACCAAACCACCCAAAGCCGAAATCATTATTAATTATTAATTAAAATCCTCCCCCGTCTCCAGCAGCTTCATCAGCCTGTCCGCCGCTTCGTCCTCACCCTCGTCCGCAGCGAACGCCCCGTAAGCCTTACCCAAAAGCTCCAGCGCACGCAGCTTGTCATGCAGCTTCACTTCAATCCCCTTCGTTCCCGCCTTTACCGAGCAAACCGCCCTCTTGCTGTCACGGCTCAAACTCCCGCTGTCCGTCACCGTCAGAACCTGTCCCTCCCCGGGCACATTCTCCACACTCACATACTTCGTAAAATCCGAAAACGCAATAGCCGCAATCTCCGCCATTATCCTCTTCCTGCTTATCTTTCTCATCTCACACCCACCATTCACAGTAATTATCCTCCACAAACATCGCCAGTTCATGCCTGTACTCTCTCAAAAACTCCCTCAGCACATCATCGACCACCCTGCCGCATATCTCATCAACAAAGCACTCACGGCACATTCCGAATTGTTCCTTCTCCCTCACGCTGATATTATCCCAGCATACCGGGCAGCTGCACACCGTCATATCAAGTCTCCCCCTCTTATCATTTTCATCCAAATTT
>CAMWLD010000032.1 GCA_947175005.1 uncultured Ruminococcus sp.
ACTCCGCCCCTGGACCCCGCCAAAGGCTCCGCCCTTGGAACCCGAGTGGCGTGTGTGCTCTTGGGTGGTTTTTTGTGCAAAAAAATTTTTTTAAAAATAGCTTAACAACTTTCCCTCTTTTGCTACTACTTAAATGAAAGGGAAACATCGGAAAAAGGAGGTACACGTAAATGGACAAGGCCGAATGCGGCAGGCTGCTTGAAGAAAATCTCGGCAAACTTTACGGCTGGGCATTCTCAAGGCTGTATGACAAGGACGAAGCCGAGGACTTAACAAGCGATATTATCTGCGCTGTACTGTCGTCCGTTCACAGCTTGAAAAATGACGACGCTTTTTACGGCTTTATGTGGCGCATTGCCGAAAATGTTCTCGGCAGCAGGCTAAGGGCAAAGTCAAAGGAAAACTCCCTTTTTGACAGGCAGTCGGAATATATGGGCGTATGCTTTGTGACCCCCGAAACAGACGTAGCCGAACGTGAGCAGATAAATCTCCTGCGCCGTGAGCTTGCCCTGTTGTCGGGGCTGTACAGGCAGACAGCGGTATTGTTCTATTTCTACGGCAAAAGCTGTAAGGAAATTTCCGCGCTTTTAAATCTAAGCTCGGAAATGGTTCGCTACTACCTTTTCCGTTCCCGTGAAATTTTAAAGGAGGGCGTTAATATGACAAGAGAATTCGGAGAAAAAAGCTATGACCCGGGCACATTCCGCCTGGACTTCTGGGGCGGCGGCAGCAACGGTTACTGGGAAATTTTTGAACGCAAGCTCCCCGGAAATATACTGCTGGCGGCATATGAAAAGCCTCTTTCCGTAAGCGAGCTTTCGGGAGAATTGGGGGTAGCCGCCCCCTATCTGGAGGACGATCTGGAAATTCTTTTAAAGCACGGTTTTATAAAAGAGACCGCGGGGCGTTACCGCACGGATATAATAATTTTTTCCGACGACTACGAAAAAGAAGCGGCGAAAAAATTCAAACCCATATGCAGCGCCGCCGCCGACAAGGTAAACGAGGTCATAAATTCCGCAGCGGAAAAGGTTTCCAAAATGGATTTCCACGGCAATGATATTCCCGAAAACACTCTGAAATTCGTGCTCACCAATATGGCTGTGTTCTTCGGAATGCTGAAAGCGAATAAAAGCGTCATAGAAAAATACGGCGATTATCCTCCCCTTTCCAACGGCTCGCAGGGTTTTCTTTTCGGCTATGACAATGATTATGTAAATCATCATTTCAACGGCATTTACGGCGAAATGATGAATTTAGAGGAAACCGCATATGTAAGTGTGGAAAATTATCGTGCGATCGCCGACGTTCAGAAACTGGATATAACCGACTGGTATGGGACTATAGCAGCGCTTACGGGTGCGGTCACAAATGAAAAGGCAGACGAAAACAGCAGCATTCAGCTGCGCAGGGTACAGGAGGGCTTTATTAAAATAAAGGAGGGGCGTTTGACGGCGAATTTTGCGGTATTTCCCGAAAAGCTGCTGGAGAACGAGATAAAGCCTTTGCTTAGCGAGGCTATGGAAGAGACCTGCAAGTGCGCCGAGGAAATATGCGGCATTGCCGAAAAGCTACTTATCCCCCGCACGCCGAAGCCCTTGCAGAATAAATGCGGACAGCTTGCGCATATCCGCTATCAAATGGACGTTATGGCGTTTATCGTGGAAAGCTGTCTTGAAAAGGGTCATCTGAAAATGCCCGAGGGCGATTTTAAGCCCGCTATGTTCGGGGTCAAAAAGCAATAAAAAGCAGCCGCAGGGAATGAGGACCTGCGGCTGTATTTGCTGTATTTGCTATATTTTGATTATCTCATACAGGGGTTTATACTCCTTTTCATTTGCGATATAATCATAAAAAAGCTTCATGCATTCCCCTCTTGTGACAGCTCTGTCATAGTCGAATTTTACTCCGCTTTTTATATATCCCTTTTCCTTTCCGAAGGCAATGTAAATATAATTGGAATTATCTCTTGTCACATTTTTGTAGGGCTGCTTGTATCGGGACGGGTCGTCAACGGGATAACCGTTTTTATATCCGTAGCAATCCGCAAATATCCTTGTCAGTTCCCCATAGGTAAGGTTTGAATTTATTCGGGGGTCGTCCTCGTAATGGGTCTCTCCCGTTTCCGGGTCGGTAACTTCTATGTCGCCGTATGTATCCAATGGTTCAAAGCTGCATACGTCGGTTATATCGCAAAGCTCTGCAAATTCGTTTATTGTAATGGGGTCGTCGGGGCGTAGCCTTTCATCCTTTCCGAACCGCACGCCGTATTTGAAAAGCTCCCTTATTTCCTTTTCATATTTGTGCCCCGAAACGTCCGTGTAAAATTGCGGCTTGCTGTCTTTTGGGTCAGACTGTTCACGGTAAAAGGGCTTGCCCCATTCCGTGCAGCGCTCCCCTGTCAGGGCATTGATATAATAGGTATCGTCAAAGTAATACACAAGATATGTATACGGCTTTGTATTTGTGTCGGTAAAGCCCTTGTAATAAAGCTCGGGAGGGTCTTTTTCAAAGACCTTGCCGTATGCCTCTCTTGCAGAAAGCACCTTTCCTTTGGGGAATTCTATATCGTGATAAGTATAATCAAACCCCAGTACCTCGCCCCTTGAATCCACGGTGATATAGACCTTGTCAAACCTTGCTGGAATGCCGTTTACATAGCGGACAAATTCTACTATAGCCGTGTTGTCCTCGGGGGTAAGAGCATTCATCTCCTTGCGTCCTCCGCCGCTCAGTGTGAAGCTGCCTGCAATGTTTCCCTCAAACTTATATTCACTGCCCCATTCCCCCATAAACCGGTTCATGGCTTCTTTGGCAATTTTTACTGCGGACTTTTCATCTACAGGGGTCGTGTTTTTTGTCTTGCTGTTTTCGCCGTAGGAGTAGCTTTTGGAGAACTTCGTTATTTTCCCCGTGTAAGCGTCAAGATAAACCGTGAGATAAACGCTGTCCGCCCTGTTGTGCTTAGCCTTTCGCTCAAATTTCAGGCAGCGGAGAAGCCGCAGATCGTATTTTTCGTCAAGGGTATATTGGAGTTCGTCCTTAACAAGCTCAAGGCTGCTGTCAAGTCTTATATAGCCGTTGTCATTGACGATCTTCAAAGCCTGTTCGCTGCTTATCTGCTCCTGCCCTTTCTTAGAGGCTTTAAAAGCCTCTTTCTCGGTGTCGGTGTAATCTACCCAGAGGTCCCCATCAACCCATCCGCCGCCGCCGCAAGTACCGACATCGAATATGCCGTCCCAGTCATAAGGCATACTGTCGGAAATTTCTTTTATATCCTTGTAATAATCCGAATATTCCCCCGAAAATGCATCAAGCATTTTTTTATCGGCGCTGCTTTTGTATAGGGGCAGCGTAAAAGCGTCATAGCTTCTCATATTCTTTTCGCTGTCAAAGGAGTAATTGCTGTAAAGCTCATATTCCGCCGCCCCGGAAAAACGGGAGGCGTAAATATCATAAATTTCCTCTCGGGTCAGAGCCTTTTTGCTGTCGGGAAATTCCGCCCCCGCCCACCATTCAGTCAGCGTTAATGACCTTAGCTCGCCGCTGTCCCTGTTTATGGTTATCCACCCGGGGCTGCCGTCTATTTCGATCCCCTGTTCCTTTCGGGTAATTTCAAAGGTAACATCTCCCCAAAGGCTGTAGTAATTGCCTATGCGCTCTAAAGCTATCTCCCCCTCCAGACCCGGGTTGAGCTTGTATATCCACGCTCTTGCCGTTTCCTCCTGATCCTCGGGACTTAAACTTACAAGGGTGGGCTTGCGGGCATAAACGTTCGTGTCTTTGTAGCCGTAAATAAGCCCGTTCCAGTAATATACTGTCAGTTCTTCCCGATTTTTTGGGTCTGTCCATTTTATCTTATAGGAAATATTTTCGTCCCACAGCTCCGATTCCCACTCATAATCATTTGCTCCCGCAGGAATGTTCACTCTCCTGCGGATATCCGCAATGACCTTGGGAAGCTCCTCCTTTCCGGGGTTTTCATCCTCCTCGTCGGCAGCGTAAACGGAAAGATAGTTTTTGGAAATAATCCCCGTTTAAACCACACACGCCGCAAATGCAAACGCCATAATAAAGCAAATAATTTTCCGAAATTTCATTTTCATTGCTATCGCTCCTTATATTTTAAATATTTCATACAACAGCTTTTTATCTCCGTCACTTGCAATATAGTCATAGATGATTTTCATGCATTCCCCGCGGGTCAGAGTCTTGTTATAGTCAAACTCGTCCCCCTTTGAAATATACCCCTGCTTCTTTGCTATGGCAATGTAGGCATAATCGGGATTATCCTTTGTAACGTTCTTGTAGGGCTGCTTGTAGTTCGCATTGAGGCTGGGGCTGTGCTTACTGTCCTCGTAACGCCGTACAAAAAGCCTTGCCAGACCGCCGTAGGTAAGCGGTTCTTTATTTTTCGGATTTCCCAGGTGATGTGTTTCTCCCGTTTCGGGGTCGGTTGTTTCAATATAATCATATACTCCATTCGAGGAAATATTGTTTATATTTGTAGTTTGCCAGCAAAGCTCAATAAATTCATAAACGGTTATAGGGTCGTCGGGGCGCAGCCGTTCATCATTTCCAAGCCGCACGCCGTATCTGAAAAGCTCCCTTATTTCCTTTTCGTATTTGTGCCCCGATACGTCCGTGTAATATTCCTCTTTCGCCGCCTCTTCATAATAAGGATAAGGCCTGCCGTATTCGTTATAGCGTTCCCCCGTTATTGCGTCCATATAATATGACTCCATGTACCTGTCCCAAAAATTATATGTAAGATAAATATGGGGCTTCATTTCACTGTCGGTAAATCCCACATACCCTAAATAGGGCGGCTGCTGCTTAAAAAAATTTTCCAGCGCTTCTTCCCTTGACATCACCCTGCCCCGGGGAATTTCCGCATTGCTGTAAGTGTACTCAAATCCCAGTACCTCTCCTCTTGAATCCACCTTAACATAAGCCTTGTCGAAATCTGCGGGAAGACCGTTTATATATCGCACAAGCACTGCCGTTCCCTCCGCCGCATTTTCGGAAAGCTCTCTGCCGCGATCGTCTGTAAGCTTTTCAAACCTGTACTCCGCAGCCCTGCTTCCCATAAAATGCGCCACAGCTTTTTTGGCAGCCGCCGCAGCGGATTTTTCATCAAGAGGTTCCTTGCTTTTTTCATTGTAATAATATTTTTTCCCAAAAGCTGCTATCTCCCCCGAAAATGCGTCAAGTTCTGCCCATAGGGAAATTTTATCCCTCGGTTCTTCCTTCGGGTCGTATTCAAATTCCACATACCGCAAAGCCCGCACTGCCGCATTATTGTCACGGCCATAGGTTATCTTTTCCTCTTTAAGCGCAAGCCTGCCGTCAAATACGATCACTCCGTCAGCCGCCAGTATTTCCTCCGCTTTTTTTGCGGTCATATACTTGCTGCTGTCATGGGTCGCCTCGTAAAGGGCAATGTCATACTCGTCAATATCCGTTATCTCGCCGTCATCCGCACCAAGGCCGCGGCAGGTTTCAACATCATCAGCATCGCCGTATCTTCCCCAGGAATAAAGCCAGCATGTATCTGTCTGCCGCAAATCTCCACTGTAAGAGGACGTTTCTCCCGTCAGCGCGTCGATCTCGGACTTGCTGTTTTTAATTGTGTAAACAGGCAGCACATAGGGATAAAGAGCAGTCGTGCGGCTGTCGGGATCGTATTTGCCGTTATAAAAAAGCTCGTATTTCACATTAACATATGCATTTTCGGAGTATATCCCCCGGGCTTCGTCCATGGTAAGTATATTTTTCGTGTCGGGAAATGTTGCTCCCTGATACCATTCGTTCAGATAAAAATCTATCAATTCCCCATTGCTGCGATCAATGATAATGCGCCCGCTGTTATCCACAGAGATACCCTTTTCCACACGGTATATCCTGTACTCCGTCCACCTGCTAAGGTCATAATAATCGTTTTGTCTTACAAGCTCAAACTTCCCCCGCATATCGGGATTGAGCCTGCAAATATGCTCATAAGCTATCTTCTCCTGCTCCGCCTCGGTATTCGGAGCAAACGAGGGCTTTGAGCTGTCATAGTCGGAATATGTGGAATAGCCGTATATAAGCCCGTTGTGATACCCCACGGATATCCAGCTGTACTTTTTCTTCCATATCAAATTGTAAAATATATTGCCGTTTTCCTCCGCCGCCTCGCAGGAAAATTGTGTATAGCCCTCGGGTATCTCTGCCCTTTTTAAAACCTCCGCCTTTATTTTTTTCGCCTCGGACTTTTCGACAGCCACACGCTCCGCCCTTGCGTAAACGGCGTTTCCCTCTCCGTGCGCCGCAAGCAGCATTTCAAAGCTCCCTGCCGCCAAGGTGCACGCCAAAGCAAACGCAATTATCTTATTTATTTTCATAAAAACACGCTCCCTTGATTTGATCTCTATGAAAACGCCGATCAAACCGTCTTAACCGGTTTTTAAAATTTGCAAATGGTTAGGAGAGGCAGCTTTTCCACTGCCTGCGGCAGAGGAAAAGCCTTTGATCGGCAGTTCCTATATCTATAACACAACTCACAAAGGAAAAATTTCTCAAAAAAATCAGGAATTAACAAAAAATTAACAATTTTATTTTTAAAGAACCGAGGCCGTGTCTGCAAAATATACAAACATCAGCCTCGGAAAGTCTGAACTATGTGACCGTTAATCTATCGCCCTTGAAAGCGTAATCGCAAGAATATCATCGGAAGCGATATTTTTCATGTAATAGTTGGTGGTGGACACAGGGCGGTAAACCCCGTCGTCGCCCAGCTGACGGGTAACAACTGTGCGCTCCCGCTGTCCGTTTGCATAGGCGTTCAGCTGATCGGCAACATCAAAGGTATCAATGAACAGCTGCTTATCCTCCGGGTGCATGGTGGAAGCGCCATGCATGATAAGCTCGGTGTATACTCCCGTAGAGGGGCAAGAGCGTGTGGAGAACTGCTCGTATGCCATCATGTAAAAGCTGTTGCGGCTAAGGTTGCTGAGAATGACCAGCGGATAACGCTTGAACACAGCGTCCAGCAGCAATTGCGTTGCGCTGGCAGGGGGCAGGGTAAGCAGGATATCCTCTGTTTCGGGAACGCTGTCCGCAGCCTTCAAAGCCTCTCGGAAATCATTCTCGGGCATGGGCTTTGCAAATAAAAAGCCCTGTATCAGTTCGCAGCCGCAGGTGCGCAGGAAGCCCAGCTGTTCCTTGGTCTCCACGCCCTCTGCCACGGTTATCAGCTTTAAGCGGTGAGCAAAATCGAAAATGCTCTCCAGCACTATCCTTTCCTTCTCGTTTTCGCAGTTTCCGCTCAAAAGGGATTTGTCTATTTTCAGCACCGACGCAGGAACGTCCTTTACGAAATTCAGGGAGGAAAGTCCGCTGCCGAAATCGTCTATGGAAATGTCGAAGCCCTCGTCCTTTATAGTTCCCACGAATTTGATTATGTCCACCCCGTCAAACGCCAGCGCCGACTCGGTTATCTCTATTTCGATAAGGCGGCGGGGAACGCCGTAGCTGTCCACCGTTTCACCCAGCTTTTTGGCAAATTCGGGTTCTTTTGCATGGCAGCGGGAAAAGTTCACCGATACCGTGACTACATGACGCTCTGCCTTTATCTCCCCCGCCAGAAAAGCGCAGACCTCTTTCAGCATATACCAGTCCAGTTCCCCTACTATCTCCAGTTCCTCCAGCAGCGGAATGAACATTCCCGGGGAGATCATAACTCCGTCCGACATTATCCACCTTGCCAGCGCCTCCGCACCCTGCACCTTGCCGTTTACCGCATTGTGCTTGGGCTGGTAATAGGCCTTGATCTCCTTGTTTTCCATTGCCTTTTTCATCAGTTCACGTATGTTGTTCTTATTGATATCCATATTCATAAATATTTCCTCCCGGCATCATATCGCTTTATGTAAAAAGCTGTTATTTACAGTATACACCAATTTCCGCTGCTTGTCAACTACAACCCGATACCGCAAAAAATACTACCTATGTACCGCCGTACGAACCGCCGCAAGCACAGCCTTTATATTAAACAGCACAATTGCAAAAGCTGCTGCCAAAATTATAATGAGATCCTTTTGCCCCACAGTCAGCAGGCACATGAGAAGTATCATACAGGTATTGAAAATATTCCTTAAAGCTGAAAACCGAAAGGGCACATAACGGCGGGAGTCCGCTATCCTTATCCAGTAACAAACAAAATAGCTAAGGAACGTTGCGACTGCCGCACCGTATATCCCAAAACGTGGGATAAAATATAAATTTAGAAAAATATTTGCCCCGCAGGCTGCAAAAACCGTAACAAGGGAATTTACAGTATGCTTTGTGGCAGTATATATGCCTGCAAGAAACAGGTCAAGACAGGTAAAGACCGCCGCCGCTATAAGCAGGGGCGCATACAGATATGCCGCAGAGTATTCGGGAAAGGTATCGTAATTTATAAGAACGGCGGATACAGGCTTTATCAGCAGGATAAGGGCTGCCGACCCTATGAAAAGTACGGACTCGTATGTGCGGTAGACCTTTTCATAAAATTCATCCCGTCCCTCGGAGTCGTTTTCCGTTATCGCCGAAATGTTCCACGCCTGAAAGAAAACGCCAGACAGCATTGAGATAAGATTAGGCAGCTTTGCGGCAGCGGAATATATCCCCGCCGCTTCCTCGCTGCAAAGATTTCCTATAAATATCTGATCGGAAAATCCCGTAAACGTCCACATGACCGTTGTGGGAATAAGGGGCAGCGAAAAATGCAGGAGCTTTTTCCCCAGCTTGTTTTCAAAGTTATGTATGTCAAGAAAGCTGCGCAGTCCTGCTGCAATAAAGAGAAAAAGCGCAGAGCAGGCGTCCGAGAGTATCACCGACAGCATAAACCCGCCCACGCCCATTTCCATACGGGAAATAAAGATAACGTTCAGGAAAAATAATGTCATTGTTGTGAGAATGCCGTCAAAGGCAAACAGTCTGACCATTCCCCTTGCCTTTACAAATTGAGAACAAAGGGAGCGTGCTGCCGACATGCACACATATACCGCAAGCATGGCCGTGTATTCTTTTATGGGAGCAAGAACGGGTATCAGCCGTATAAAGGGCATAAGCAATATCATCAGCAAAAGCCCCGCAAATATAAGCACGGCGGCAGTTGTGAATATCTGCTTTTTCTCATACTTTTTGTCGAGACTGTACCGCACCACCGCCTCTGTCAGAGAAAATGTGAACAGGGGCAGCAGAAACAAAGCCGTTGTTTCAATGAGTGATTTTGTGTAGAAGCCTGCGGGACTTATATGCTTTGTGTACAGGTTGTTAAGGAACAGCGAAAATATCTTTGACCCGAAGCTTCCCACTGCAAAAATAATAGTATTGAATGCCAGCTTTTTGTATTTATCCATGCTGTTCACCTCTGTCCGCTTTAGTCCCTTATCTGTTCCCCTGGTATAAGGTCATAGTCAAACATTACCTCCGAATGGTTGTCCAGGACAAGCTTTTTATCAAGCGTCTCACCCGTAGCACGGTCGGAGGTGACCTTGTATATTTTTGAAATACGGTAATATTTACCGTCCTCTTTTCGAAAATGATGATCTTCCTCCACAAGCTTAAAACACTCTGTAAACTCCTTTTCGCTCCGCAACTCGCCGTAAAGCTTTTCCTCATCGCACCATAAAAGAAGCTGTACATTTTGGTCGGTATTGTTTCTGAACCTGTAGTCGATATAATTGTAGCTTACGGAAGTGCCCGAGCCGAGCGGGACTCTTTTTCCGTTATCGGGGGCAAGGGCGTCGGAATGGGTATGAAATTCCGTTACTTCAAGAGGACTGTCAAGCACAAGAAGATTTATCAGGCTTCCGAGATTGCACAGTCCGCCGCCTATCCCTGCCACAAGCCTGCCGCCGATAATAACACGTCCGTCCTTGTAGCCCTTTCGTTTTGTGGTGCTGCCTATTGTTCTCCAGAAGGAAAATACCTCGCCCGGATGTATAACAAGCCCGTTCAGACGCTTGCAGGCAAGGCGTATATTTTCAGCCTTGTTTTCCTGAAGCCTTATGTCAATATCCTTTCCCCGCTTGATAAGTCCGCTGCTTTTTCGGGAAATCACACAGGGCAGCTTTTCGGAAATGACCGTTTTTGCAAAATTTTCACGGCTCAGAATATCCCTCACATGCCGCTGCAATATCCCCTTTTTTTCCGACAGCATATAGCAGAACGGATTTATTTCGCAAAAAAGTTTTCTTTTTTTTCTGCGTTTTTTCCGTCTGTCAAAGGACAGTATCAGCTTTTCAAGATAACGCCTTTTACCGATATGCTTTTCCTCGGGCAGGCGTACGAAATTTACCAGTATACTTGCTATCCCCGCTTTGTTTGCGCCCAGAATATCGGTAAATATCTGATCGCCTATGACCACAGCCTTATCCTTTGTAAGCTGCATAATGTCAAGGGCTTTGAGAAAGCTTTCGGGGTCGGGCTTTCCTGCGTCGCATATGTAGGGGGAGTCAATGTTTTTCACAAATCTTACGACCCGTTCCTCATCGTTGTCGGTAAGCAGGACGGTCTTAAAGCCCATTCTGCCGATACGTCGGAAAAGCTCGTCCACCTGTTCGTTGGAATCGTCCCCGTGGTGCACCAGTGTGTTGTCAATATCAAAAATAATACCCCGACAGCCCTTTTTATACAGTTCATCATAATCAACGGCAAAAACGCTCTCGGCGTAGTATGACGGAAAAAATCTTTTTAACATTTTACCTTTTCTCTCCTGTCGCTTGACCCGATATGATCGCATACAGCATTTATCTGCTCACAGAAATCCCTGCCGAAACGGTTTTCAAAAAAAGCGCTGCCTATGGTGAACGCCGCAGGGGAAATGCTTTTTATTTCATCCAGCCGTCTGTAGCTGTTGACACTTCCCGCAATACATACAGGAGCATTTACCTGTGAAACGAATTTCCTGTTAAGCTCCGCGGCGTTTCCCGTGTATCTGTAACCCAGAAGGTCAATGCCGTATGCGCCTTTTGCCAAGTATTCCTCCGCTTGTGCTGTCATGCTTTCAAAGCTTCCCCGCAAAATTGACGGCCACCCCGAAACGTCCCCCACAAAGGGCATATATTTTATACCGCATTCTTTGCAAAGCTTGTTTACAGCGTCGGAAAAAACCGTCCCCATAAGAATGTCGCAACCAAGCTCCGCCGCTGTTTCCGCCCCCTGCATACCCTCTTCCTCCGTGTATGCCACTACTTCAAGAACGGTTTTCTTTCCGCAGTCTTTCATATATTTGTAAAGCTTTTTCATCTGCCCGGGCGGCAGCGGCTTTTCCTTTGCACCCCAGTATTCGGCTCTGGAATTGCGGCATTTTTCAAAAATTTCGTAAGCATTTTCCACAGTCCTGTCATTGTGCGTGAGCATTACGATCAAATAAGGTTTGTCCATAGTTATGAGCCTCCGTAAAAGTTCAGATAAAAGTCACTTTTGTGCCATAAAAAATTATACCACATACATACTTTTTTGTCAATTATTTTATTATGCCGGCGAGTGCCGTTCATTCAATGTAAAATTGTGCATTTCACCCCCCGAACCTTGCAGCTTACCGAAAATCGGTTGACACCGAAAAGCTTTCCGTGTTATGATGAATATACAGAAAACGCAAGGGAGAATGAAATAAAAATGAATGCGATAACCCTGACAAACATCACCAAAAAATACGGCGATCACACAGCCGTCGATAACATTTCCTTTTCGGTAAAGCAAGGCTCTTTTACGGGCTTTCTCGGAGTGAACGGAGCGGGAAAATCCACCTCAATAAATATGATGTCCACCCTTCTGGAGCAGGACTCGGGAACGATCGAGATATGCGGAGCGGACACAAAAAAGGACAGCAAAACCGTTCGGGAAAAAATAGGTATAGTTTACCAGAATAACGTCCTCGACGAGCTGCTGACAGTCAAGGAAAATCTTCTGTGCAGAGGAATGCTCTACTGCAAAGGCGCAAAAAAACAAGCCCTGGACAGGCTTTCGGAGCTGGAGGAAATTTTCTCCCTCAAAGAGATTCTCGGCAAAAAATACCGCACTCTCTCGGGCGGTCAGAAAAGGCGGTGCGAAATAGCCGCAGCCCTTATGCACACCCCCGAGATACTTATCCTTGACGAGCCTACCACGGGACTTGACCCCTCTTCAAGGCAGGAGGTCTGGAGCATTATAGAAAAGCTCCGCAGGGAGACCCGTATGACCGTTTTCCTCACCACTCATTACATGGAAGAGGCAGCCGAGGCAGACGATATAATCATAATCAGCAAGGGCAGGATAATAGCCCGCGGGCTGCCCCATGAACTGAAAGAAAAATACGCTGCGGATCATCTGAAAATATACTGCAATGACTCCCAAAAGCCGAAGCTGTTAAAAGCTTTTTCTCAAAGCGGGGCAAACTATAC
>CAMWLD010000033.1 GCA_947175005.1 uncultured Ruminococcus sp.
ATTGAAACAGAGGGCATAACAAACATAACCCTTGACGACGTGGATTCCCCCACATTCATAGGCATTCGCCAGCGTGACCTGCAAATGGAGCTTACCTGCAATGTCACCGTTCCCGAAAACAGCGGCAGCGGCGACTGTGGACTTACCGTCTATTCCTGCGAGAATGAACATTATGACATAGCCCTGCGGAAAAATGCAGGCAGCTATGAAGCGGTATTAAAGTTGAATATCGGCGGCATCAAGCACGAACAGGCAACAGTCCCGATTCCCGAAAACAAAGCCATTCTCAAAATAAAATCGGACGACCTTCACTACAACTTTTCTGTTATTACAAACGAGGGTGAAAAGTTCCTCGGCACAGCCCAGGCAAAATATCTTTCCAGCGAGGTGTCGGGCGGATTTACGGGAGTTGTGATAGGGCTTTACGCCGTAAATGCAGCGGATAACGGCAAGCCTTGCATTGGTGAATTCCGTAATTTTAATATGCAGTATATGTAACTTAAAATTCCGTTAAAAAATTTTTATGAAGCAAACTAAAAAGCAGGCTGTAAATATCAGTCTGCTTTTTAAATTTATAAACAGAAAATTTCTGATTGGTTATTCTTGTCAATAAAATAAGTATGAAAATCAACAGCCGTAACATCATCAAAATGGGCTAAAATTTCACGCCCCCTGCATTCGACAACGGGAACGTTAAAGTTATCCCAAAGGATATAATAAGTATGATCGTATTTAAGAGGAGGCTTGGAATTATGGCTTAACCGAACCGCACAGGGAGAGACTGCAAGCTCCGAAATAAGCATGATCTCACTCTCATCATCAATTATCCTGTACTCTCCCAAAGCCGTCAGACACTCCCGAAGCAATACATTATTTTCCCGCTCGGTTTCTTCCAAATGTTTTTTATTTAAAGACTTTAATTCTGTAAGTCTTTTTCTTTGTTCGCTCGTCAAAAATATTACACCGTCCTCCGTAACAATTTCATATATATTATTTTATTTCTACCCGCTCCTTAGCTTTCACCCACCTGACAATATTATGTAATATCCCCCCTTGCGTCCTGCCTGTCAGACAAAAGAAATAAATTGTACCGCTCGGTGGTAAATTTCAGTACGCAGTAATTCGGGTCGTCATAATCGCTGAAATGGTTTTTCAGTCCGTCATACCACATTTCCTTTTTAACGTCAAGGTCGGATATCTGCTCGATAGTCCCCGTCAGTGCAATATGATACTCCGACGAATTAATGCAAACGCTTGCTTTGTTGCAGCGGTCTATTGTGTCTTTTTTTGCGCCTGTTCCCGTACAGAACGTCAGCCACTTTATACCCTCCGACTTTGAAATTGAGATAGTCGTGGTATGGGGATAGCCGTCCCAATCCACAAAAGCAAGGGTGACGAAATTCTGCGAACCTTTTGCTCTTTCTGCAATGATTTCCCCCGCTCTTTCAATAATTTTTTCATTCATTTTACAGTTTTCCTCCGTTATTTTTAATTGACATAGCCAATCAATATTATAACACGGAAAATAATTTTTGTCTTGTAAAAATGCGACACGAGAAACCACTTAAAATAAAACACCTTACCCCACGGCCTAAAAGGCAGCTTGTTCCCTTTGGGGATCAGAAAAGTGTGTACATACTTTACCGACATATCACTTTCGATATATTTGTCGTTTTAATATCGGAAGTGACAGGCAGATCAAATTTTGAAATATACGGTAAGCGTTACATATAATTATTTTTTGTCCATAAAGTCAATATACTCTTCTCCCCAGAGCTTCATGGCTTCCAGTACCGGCTGAAATCCCTTGCCTATTTCCGTTAATGAATACTCCACGATCGGAGGTATAGCTTCGTATTGCTTTCGTTCCACAAGCCCTTTCTCCACTAGAGATTTAAGCTGCACCGAGAGTGTGGCGTGTGTCATTTTCGGCATTTGCCGCTGAAGCTCATTAAAACGAACCGGACCTTTCATGAGATAATAAAGAATCAGCATTGCCCATTTCCCGGAAATCAGACTTTGTACGGTAGAATACGGGCATTTCCCAACCCTTTCTTCTAATGACGTATCAAGGTCGTAGTCCTGCCCCATACAATCACCCCTTATACATCAAAC
The DNA here is from genome assembly GCA_947175005.1 of uncultured Ruminococcus sp. Lineage (GTDB taxonomy): Bacteria > Bacillota > Clostridia > Oscillospirales > Ruminococcaceae > Huintestinicola. The sequence continues at coordinate 2,116 of CAMWLD010000033.1, forward strand.
TCCTCGACCAGTTCCATCATCCTGCGGAATTCAGCATGGCCATTCTCAAGATAAAAGACGCCCATCTCCCATCCGTTCTCATCATATTTAGCCATAATTTGCGGGCTCTTTTCACGAAGTATATTCTGCACGGTATCATTCTTAACAACAGTTGCTATTCCATCATAGCGAAGGAACTCTGTGCCGTCTACCGCAAGAATCTCCACTTTGGGATTGGCAGTCAGCTGTTTAAAGACGTTCTTGAAAGTTCCGCAGCAGAAATAGATTTTGTCGTCAATAAGCAAATGCATTCCAAAGGGACGTCCCTTCGGTTGATCGCCGTCTGTTGTCAGAACATAAAAGGTCTGGGTTCTGGACAGAAATTCACTGATTTTAGCAATATTTGACATAATATTATCCTCCTTGGTCATTTTTTTGAACCGCTTTAATTATATCACATCAAAGAAAAATATGCAAGTACGATTTTATATAATACTTAGTATCTTTAATGATACCTATATTTAAGCAAATAAAATTTTCTTATTCCAAGCGGGAAAGAGAGATAATCTTTAAATTTGCAAGAAAAAATCACTTAAAATAAAACACCTTACCCCACGGTCTAAAAGGCAGCCTGTTCCCCTCGGGAATAAGAAAAGCGTGTTCATGCTTTACGTACAGATCATCTTCAATATACCCGTCGGTAATAATAAGCAGCGGCGCATTTTTCGGGAAATCCTCCGCATTTTGCAGCAGATCGACAGCAGGCTGTAAAACCGTGCCGCCCCGTCCCTCAACTCTCACCCTCCCCGCAATATCCTCCGGAGAAACATATCCGATGTCATAAGGCGCAGCGTCGCAGAAAACCACCCGCACCAGGGGCACTTCCTTTGCCGCCGAATAGCTTGCCGCCGCCCCCAGCGCAAGCCCTATCATATGCGCCGACATAGACCCCGACGTGTCGATTATAACCCCGTAAGTACGACTGTGTTCGGGAATATCCGCAGGCAATAAACTCGGTCTCGGAATATCGGGAGTAGCGCTTTGCCTGCGGCTGGGGCGCGCATAGCTTCGTCGCTTTTCCAAAGGGGCAAAATATATGTCGAACCACTCCGCCAGCTGCACGTCCCAAGGAATGGGCGGCATGGAAAGCGCCCTTATCTCTTCAATAAGCCCTGCGGGAATAAGTCCTCGCCCCGCCTGTTCATGATATTCAAGACCGCTCCGCAGAGCGCTTTTGCAGAACTCGTCAAGCGTTGTGGGAGAGTTTAAATCCCCCTTGTATCCGTCCGCAATTATATCCCCCTTGCCATATCCCCGAAAAGTCTCATGCTTTGAATTTTTCCGCAGATTTTTTATAAGCTCATCATAAATTTCCTCGGCGGATAAATTCTTTAAGCTCTCATCATAAAGCAGCCCACGGCTTGGCATCTGCCCTATCTGCATTTCCTTCAGCCAGCCGTTTATCACAAAATCGCAGGCAACGTTCCACAGCTCAAAATCCCGTCCCTGCCGCCTTGCATGGTGCTGCAGACCCGCATGAAGATACTCATGGGCAAGCACAAATTTCCATTCCTCAAAATTAAGCCCCGCCGCCCTGTTTACGTAAATTTCCCCCTCGGTAACATTAACCGCCGCAATGGAAATATCGCTTAAATTCTGCAAAGTATTTCTCGTGTCGATTATCTTGAAGCCGCTTGCAAGACCGCCTAAAAGCGGATAATGATTTATAAACCAAAGTGCAGCTTTTTGTGCCTCGGTTTTTATACCGTTTTCGGAAATGTTTCCCGCTTTGTTTATGACCGTCCGCACCGAATCCGCAAGAGCAAACGCGAACTCCGTGATATGCTCGTTCTTTTGGTTATTTCGGTAAACAAGCGGCTTATCGGGCATTACCATATCGTTAAATTCTCCCGCCGTCCCGAAAATATTTTCCGCAGCGTTGGTTTTATTTCTCACTAAATTATCGTAAATTTTTATCTCGCTTGAAATGCCGCCGAACCTTGATAATTCTTCCGCACGAATAAAAGGCGTTCCGAATTTAACGTCCAGCAAAAATTTGCATATGTAAATGTCGCAGGCCATATTCCATAAAGCATAGTCGCAGCTTACTATCCACTTGCGTTCTTCATTGTAATAACCCGGCATACGCTCTGCGTCAAAATGCCCGAATGACAAATGCAGCATACAGTGAGCAATAATATGCGCCCATTCGCCGGGGGAGCGGTCGCAGTCCTTATTAAGCATGAAACTATAAACGGAAACTCTTGCAGGCATTTTTCCCATAGCATTTTTCCCGCAAATATGTCCATGAAAACATAGCCTGCCGAAAAGAGGGTGTTTTTTCACAAGTTCTATCCCGTCAAGAAGCTGCTGTTCATTTTTTGTAATTTTTATATCTTTTTTCTTAGCCATATTTTTGAGTCCCTTTACTTGATCTTGCACATCAAAATACGTTGAAACTTAGGGGATGTCCTGTAATATTCAAGCTTACTTCTCATTCTTAATAAGCCGCGGCAGGTCACGGACAATCTCAATCATAAACCATTCCGGCAAAACCTTTCCCTCATCGGAGGAAACCACCATTTGCGCCAGTTCAATATTCAGATGAGACAAGTCTTTAAGCATTGCCTTTGCACGGTGAGCAAGATTCTGCGTTTTGGCGTCAAGGGACTGTTTATTCTCGGGAAGCTCCATAAGCAGCTTTGCGCGAAAGCTTTGAGCCACAAAATAGAGCACGTCCCGCTGCTCGGGAGCGGAGGGAAATTTTGCATCTCCCTTGATAATTTCATTAAGCAGATTTTTATTTCCCAGCTGCTTTATAAACGCCAGAAAATTCCCCGCATGAGAGGAGGAAACACAGCCGAACGCAAGCACCTTCAGAATCCCCTCGGGCACATTCTTTTCCCCCGCCCCGTAGCTTTTCAGAGCGTCGCTCAAGGCGTGCCACGAACGGGGAGTGGAATAGGGTTCTTCTGTTTTCGGCGGTTCGGAAAATAAATGATCGGGACGTTCGGTTATGTAGTCGATCACCCAAGGGTGCAGCTCATTTTCATAAGCCCAGTTCAGCCACTGATTTGTATTCGGTGCAAGCTGCACATGGAACATTCTGTTAATAAGCGCCGTTGACATTGTTTTAACAATAGCCCCGTCCTGTGAACGGTTGCCCGCTCCTATCACAACGCTTCCCTCGGGCAAATGATATTCTCCTATACGCCGCTCGTGAATAAGGCTGTAAAAAGCCTTCTGCACCTCCTGCGAACAGGCGTTCAGCTCGTCCAGAAACAGCACATACGGCTCTTTCTTTGCTATCATTTTCGGGGGCATAAACTGCGAGGTCTCTCCCTTTATCTGCGGTATGCCGATAATATCCTCCGGGGCAAGCTGACTTCCCAAAAGCGAAACGCACTCCATTCCCACATCGTCCGCAAATTTTTGTACAAGCGCAGATTTTCCTATCCCCGGCGCACCCCATATAAACACAGGGCGAACAGTGGCAATATTCAGAAGTATATCCGAAAGCTCCTCGCCCGTTACCGTAAATTTTAAATTCATATAAAACACTCCGAATTTTGTTGCTTTTTAAAATTATACTATATTCCCTAAAATTTTACAAATATTTTTTTCTGCGAACAAGACTTGTTCGCAGAAAAATACAGAAAATTTTATCTGTAAATTTTCTCGTTTTTTTCATAGGGTATCGGTGTAGGGTCGTTCTTGTACATCTGCCCTATTTTATCGCAGATCATGTCATACAAATTATCCTCGGTGTAAGCGATCTTCATAACGTCAAATTCCTCGTCGGAAATTTCGCCGTTGTTAAATTTAAAAGCATATATCCCACATTCTTTAAAATATTTCATTATCACCGAAATTTTTTCCTTTTCCTCATCCGAAAAAATAGGCTGACCGCAAAGCGTGTCCGAAATAAAATCGCAGAAATATTCAAAATTCCCGTCCCAGTTTATGTTGCCGTTGTTCTGCGCCTCATAACGGAGCTTTTCAATTTCCCGCAGCAATTCCCCCTGTAAATTATCCGCCTGTCCGCTTTTGGGCACATAGTTTTTCCAAATGAATTTACATTCCTCAAAATAGATCTGCTCGTATTTTTCCCCCATAATATCTTCAATTTTTATTCCCTTTTCGGACTCCTGTTGTTCCTGTTCGGCTTTCTTGGCTTCCTGCCGCTGCTGCTCTCCGGCTTCGGCAGATTTCGTCGGGATTGCAGTGTCCTCCGATGTGGGAATACTGCCGCAAGCCGTTAAGGATAACAGCATTGCCAAAGTAAGTATACTGCTTAATTTTCTTTTAATGTTCATTTTTATATTTCCTTTTATTTTAAGGTTTCAAAATTTTTTCTCCGCACCATATTTTACCATAAGACCTGCAAATGTGTCAAGAATTTTTAAGCCGCATTTTATTAAAGTTTAAGCTTTTTTGTTAAATAAAAAAACACAAATTTTATTCCTGACCTTATTAATTTTTTTGCTTTTCAATATATATCGGCTTGCTGCTGTCGTCAATTTCAAAATTATTGCTGTCGGTTCTTATGTATGCACTTCCGATATCCGAATGAATATAAGGGATAATGTCCCTGTCATAATTGCAAATTGTATTGACCGCAAATACATGGTGATTGTTCGGATCGTCCATGTAATCATCATCTTCATTGCCCGCCAAAAATCTCCACCCGCTGTCCGGGCGTCCGCTGTCGGGCTGTTCTCTGTACATATAACCGACCTTAAAACCCTCTTTTGTTATTTTATCCGATACTATACAGCCATCTCCGACAGGTTCGTTCCAATCTATCAGTTTTTCAACATTTATTTTTATAAAATTATTTTTTTCCACAATTTTATTTCCTTTCATTCTAAGCTTTCATATCTTTATCAGCTGCCTACTAATCATGCCTCTGTTCATCATTGGAAAACATCTCGCAGAATCTTCCCGCAAACGCAGGCTCTTCACCCTTTGCATAAAGGTGAGAAATATCACCGATCGCGCTCGCCCTGAAAAGAGCAATACCCTCCCGCCGCTCCTCGGTGCAAAGGGTCGTGACAGACGTAGGCGCAGTCATAAGCCCATGCCACAAAACCATGGGCGACAGCCCCAGCAAATGCCCCAGCATAACGCACTGCACCCCGAAATGACAGAAAAATACTATCCTGTCCTCGTTAGGCGTTACCGCACGGTAAAAATTCCCCTCACGCTTATATCCGTGCTTTTCTATTATCCTGTCCAGTCCGTCCCATACCTCCGAAAGCCTTTCACGCATATTTCCCGATAACATCATCGGCTGCTCATACCACAAATTTCTGTCATAATATTCGGGAACAGCCGTCCATTCTCCGGGAATCATATCCCAGGGAATACCCCTTTTTTCCCCTGTTTTCGGGTCGGTCACGGGAGCGTCAAATTCCCTTAGCCAAGGCAATGTCTCCGCCGTCCGCCCCGCCTTTTTCAAGGTCACACCGGCAGTGTCCCTCGCCCTGCCCAAAGGTGAAACATAATAATTTTTCACGTCCAAAGGCGCAATTCTCTCCGCCAGCATTTGGGCTTCACGCCAACCCTTTTCCGTTAAAGAATCAATGGAATAATCCGGGTCGCCGTGACGTATGATCAAAATTTTCATATGTAAAAATACCTTTCATTTTATCTGTAATTAATCCGCGATAATAAATTTCCGACAGCTATATTTTAACATGTTCATGCTTATATGTCAAGAAAATTTTTGAACCGAAAAATAAACCGCAGGGTTTTCCGTTTCGGAAAACCCTCCGTTTCGGAAAACACTGCGGTCAATTTTTTATAAATTAACGTCCCTCAAAAAAAGCGGAAAAATGTCACGGGTAAGTCGGGCAAACACTTACCAAATTGTAAAAAACGCCCCCGCAGGCAATGTCAAAAACAGCATGATAATTGAAAAGGAAAAGGACTCCATAGATGTAAGAGTAGCTCGCTGCTCCGAGGGGAACATATCCTGTAAAATTGCATTTGTCCGCACCTGCAAAGCGTCGTCCGCCATTGCCGAAATAAAGCCTCCCAAGCCATAACAAACCACAGCGGGGAATGCTCCGCCAATATCCCGAGACCTACAAGCAGCAGCGTTGCAGCAAACATTTTCCTATAAGAAATTTTCGGAAATTTGGATAACCGGACCGATAATTTTGACCCGACAATGCCGCCCATTTCCATAAAAAGCAGCGCAAAGCCTAGCGCCTCTTCGGGAAGTCCCTTTTCGGTAAGCTTTGCCTGCAAATAGAACAGCAGCAGAATATCAACAGCCCCCACAAGGGAATTGCACATCATAAGCCCCATAGCATTCCGTGCGCTTTTGATAAATGCAAAGCTTTCCGTGAAACACATTTTTAGCTCGGCTGCCGTTTCGGCAAAGTTTCTTTTACTTTTTCCAGTTCCGTCATTTCCCGGGTAAACCTCGTAAAGGCTCATCAGCAGAAAAATCTGAATAACGCCCGTAATAAGGTCTGTGCTGTAAGCAGCCCTGTGCCCGATAAGAAGAGCGAAGCCTGCGCACAGAGTGGAAATGCCGCTGCAAAGGCGGTAAATTATCAGCTGATTTGCATTGTATTTGTCAAACCCGCTTTCCATTCCCGCAAGCTTTAAGGAATCGTATGCAAGAGCGTCTCCCGTGCCCGAGGAAAAATTGTAGGCAAGGGCTTGAAACCCGATCGAAATGCACACGGTAACAAGGCTTCCCGACAGTATCATAACAACATTTGCGATCATTCGCATAACAGTGCTTACAATAAGCATTTTCCGCCTGCCGAACACATCCGCCAGCACCCCCGAGGGTATCTCGAAAATAAGGCTCACAATGTGGAAAACCGTTTCGGCAACGCCTATTTCCACCAGTGAAAAACCTCTTGCCGCCAGTATTGCGACCCACGCCCCCGTCAGGGATAAATTACCTAAAACCGAGGAAGCGTAAAGCTTTGAAATTTGTTTTTTGACGGTGTTTGTTTTGCAAACATCTTTTGCCCCAACCTTTTCGGGCGTGTTATTTTTAAATTTAAACATAAAAAATCTCCTTAACATGAATTTAAAAAACAGTTAAGGAGATAATGCGCTTTATATTAAGTTTTGCGGTCAAAGCTCACAAAAGCCTATAATAAAAGGCTCTGACAAAAATTGTCCAACTTAAAAAAGGGCGCACTATCCCCGTAAGGGACAAAAACAGATCCTTTATTAAGCTGTAAATTCATCGTTTTCCAGAGCATTTTACCTGACCTCGCAAATGTATTTCGGTGCGAATTACATTCGCAATAGCACCGTACTTATCATAACACAATTTTCGGGAAATGTCAAGAGAAAAATTCAAAAATAAAAGGCAGCAAAGCACATTCTCTGCTGCCGTGATTTTTGAAGAGTTGAAGAATTATGCAATAAGCACATTTCCCGCCTCGTCGCATATAATGATATTTTCTTCTTTTACGCTGTCCAGCGCATTTATGACGATCCCCATAAAGCTGTCGATATCCTCTTTCTCAAGGGCGCAGTTTTTGCTGACGACCACCGAAACAAGCGCCTCGGAAAAATCATTCTGTGCGGATGAGCCTCTTTTTAAAATGGAGACCTCTGCATTATCTATCCGGTCCGATTTCACAAGCAGCTCGGAAACTTCTTTTTCTTTTGACAGTATGCGTTTTGTTTCTTCTTCGCCCAATATTTGTTCGACGTATTCATGATAAACGCCGTTTTCATCAACATACCAAGAAGTAAACGTCACCGTTCCCGCATTGTTATCATCTATATGTTTGTGTATAAAAACCGCTGCCAACAGAACGGCGCACACAACGCCTATAATTATTTTTTTCATATTATCACCCATGTCAAACGTTATGAAAAACTTGTCGTTATAAATCAAATTAATTTACCGTACCTTATGCTGTTGAACAGTCTCATAAGAACCACCCTGTCGGTCTTGCAGTATCTTTCCGCATAATCGCTTATGTCCTGTTCAGTCATAAATTCCTCATTCATGCCTCCGTAAATTGCAGATTTAATTAAGGTCATTTCCCGCCTCGTCCGTTATAAAGATGTTTTCCGGTTTAACACCCTCCAGCGAATTAATGACAATCCGGATTATGCCGTCTATCTCATCTTCCTCGGGGGCACGGTTTTTGGTGACGGCTACCGAAACAAGAGTTTCGGAAAGATCATTCCCGGAGTCGTCAAGCTGTAAATCCAGAACAGCAACAGAAACCTCTGCCGTATCCACCCATTCCGCCTGCATGATCTCCTGCGAAATGACATTTTCCAGCGCCAAAATCCTGTTTGCGGGAGTCTCATCCGGGTCACTGAATTCCGATACCGTAAAATCGGTAATATCAAGATTTATCGTTTCCGCATTTTCATCATATCCCCCGACCTCTGCATATCCGGTATAAAAACCCGTTTCGTCCACATACGCTGTATTCGATATATTATCTGCTGCCGCACTTTTTGTTCGGTCATACACCAAACCCGCAGCCGCCAGCAGTACAGCGCATGAAACGCCTATAATTATTTTTTTCATATTATCACCTGTCCTTTTTTTATTTCATATCCTGCCGTACCTGATACTGTTGAAAAGCTTTATAAGAGTTTCCCTGTCGATTTTATAGTATCTGTCAATATATTCATTTACTTTTGATTGCATATAATCCTGCCGTTCTTCCTTTGACATGGCAAGATATTCCGTCGAAGCGTTATAAGACATAGTACGGTCATACCCCGCCGCACGTCTTGCGGCTGTATCTTCCGCACAGGCGGCAGAATGCTCCATTCGCTCCCCAATGCCCTCGTTAAGCAGATCGTATTCCTCTTTGGTGAATTTTCCCTCCGCATACGCTTTATCTAAACGCCTTGCCATATTGCCGTAATACTCCGCTATTCTCTCTTTGGTGGGAACACCGCCCTCAATGCCGCTGCTAAGGTCATAAAAGTTGTTGCTGTATATCACCATTTTCACATACCTGTCATTAAAATCAATGTCATTGGAATATTTTGAGCGGGGCTGCGCACTGCCGCTTTTTCCGCCGGACAGTTCAAGGCTGTCCCTTTTTAATATGCCGTTGTTTTCTTTTTTCTGCTTAATATTATCGGGCATTGCCGTGCCCTCTGCAAGAGGCTTGATGTGACCGGTGTCCTTGCCGCTGTAAAGGGGTTCATTTAATTCAACAAATTTTGCGGGCTCTGTGCCGCCTGTGCTTTTTGAAATATTGGGGAAGTCATGTCCCGTCAAGGTCTTGTAAAGTTCTCTGTTGCTCATACTTGTTATCATAGCTCATACCTCCGTAAAATATGTAAGCTTATTTGCCGTATCTTATTAAGCTGAACAGCTTCATAAGAGCAAGCCTGTCGATTTTGCAGTACCTCTCGACATAATCTTGTATCTCCTTTTCCCGTGCCGCCAAACGCTCTTCGGGGGTCATGCTCTTTTCCCTTTGAACAATTTCAGCAACAGCTTCAGGCGAAAGTCTCCCTCTCTTTTCACCGAGGGCATAAGATGCCTCTAAACGTTCGTATGCCGTGGCATCTTTTTCAACTTGGTTTGTTATCATTTCGTTAAGCTCATCAAACTCGTCTTTAGTAAACTTACCCTCTGCATATGCGTTGTCAAGTCGTTTTGCCATAGCGCCGTAATACTCTGCAATACGCTCTTTTGTCACAACGCCGTTAGCATATCCCCTTTCCAATTCGGTGCGGATATTATTGCCCAAAAAGTTAATAGCGTCAGAAGCCGCATAAGGCATTTCTTTCAGATTATCTTTGTAAAGCCCAATATCCTGACTTTCAGCAATCTTTAACTCGGAACGTTCAAAACGATCCATATTAGGGTCTGTGGCAAGGTCTATGCCGGTTTTGTTTTTCATATTGCATTTTGCGCTTTCCTTTAAAGCATTCTCTACATCTTCTATGGAAACACCCGGGATTTGCGTTGCCTTTGCTTTTGGGGCAGCCTTACTGTTCTCGGGAGCAGAATAATAGTTCGGCTTATAATGCCCCACCAAGGTTTTGTATAGCTCGCTTTGGTTCATACTTGTTATCATGATTCCTGCCTCCGTAAAATAAAATAGTCCTTATCTTATATATCGTCAGGCAGGGCAAAATCTTTAGTCCCTCCGAATAATTTTGTTGGTATATCCAAACGCTTTTCGGGGATTTATGCTTTATATTCAAAATATCGGAAAGAATATTAACTCAAATTCAACAAAATGTTCATTTGTTTTAATTCCTCATCAAAAATTTTAACTGCCTATTGAC
>CAMWLD010000034.1 GCA_947175005.1 uncultured Ruminococcus sp.
AATTAATAATGAGCCGCGCTTTTCTTGAAAATGGGAGACCAAAAAAATTCAACTTTTTCTCCAAAAATTATAGACAATCGGGGGAATATATGGTATAATTAATATATGTAATTTAAAAAACCGTCTGCCGAGAGCTTTGGCGGGACGGAATTTAAGGTTAAGGAGGACACCCAAATGGCGTTATTTAATATAGGCAAACCGAAAGCTCCCGCACCTGTACCGGTGCAAAAGTCGGCTCCCGCTCCTGCGGCAAATGTGAGCGCCGATGATTTTTTCAAGGATATTGACAACAGAAAAAAGCGCCCCAAAAAGGTAGACGATACTATAGAAGTGCCCGAGGTAACGGGACTGAGAGAGGCTCCGCCCCCTCCCCCAAAAAGCACCTTGAAGGATATGGACACGCCCGATACGGAGGGCCTGCGGGACAAGATCGCCGATCCTGATGTATTTGTGAGGGGCGATATTGTCGGGGCGGGAGAAAGCAGTGTGGACACCGAAGTTCTGCCCGACAAGACCGAGGATGTTACCCCCTGGTCGGAGGAAAAGGAAGAGCAGCGGCGTGCAAAAAAGGTGCTTGACCCCACCAGTGCGGATGACTTTTTCAGCGACATTGACAGGCGCAAGAACCGCAGGGGAAGAGTTGACCCCAACATTGACGTGCCCGAGGTAACGGGGCTGCGGGAAGGACCTGCCGCTCCTGCCGTTATCCGTATTGCAGGAACAGCGGAAAACATTGACACCGAGGGTCTCAGGGACAAAACTCTTCACCCGGACGAATTTGTTCGCGGTGACATCAATGTTATTGACACGGGAAGTTTAAGCACGGATTCTCTCCGTGCGGAGCAGGAATGATACACTTATAAGAAAGGATAAAATGAACAATGATAAGAATAAAGAAAATTGCAGCGACTGCGCTGGCAATGGCTATGTGTGTGACCTGTCTTGCAGGGTGTAATAACAGCAACCCCGAGGAGAACATCACAGACCCCGGGAATTCGCAGGAAGCAGTTACCGAGGCGCTTTATGAAATGACCCCCATGAGGGACATTCCCTCCATTGAGCTGGTCAAGGAAATGCGTGTGGGCTGGAATCTGGGCAATACCTTTGATTCTCTTATAAATAATCCCGACGGCAGCGAAACCACAGAGCAGTGGGAGACCGCCTGGGGTCAGCCCGTTACCACACAGCGGCTTATTGACAGCGTTAAGGCACAGGGCTTTAATGTACTGCGGCTGCCCGTTACCTGGGAGGGCAAATTCGGGGAGGCTCCCGACTACACTATCCGTGAGGACTGGCTTGCAAGGGTAAAAGAGGTAGTGGACTATGCCTATGCCAATGATATGTTCGTTATTTTGAACGCTCACCATGAGGAATGGAACAATCCTACAGCCGATAATGAGGCGGCTGCGGATAAGATACTGCGTGCTATATGGAAGCAGATCGCCGAATATTTCAAGGATTACAATGAAAAGCTTATTTTTGAGGGAATGAACGAGCCTCGTCTTAAAGGCACTCCCATGGAGTGGACAGGCGGAAACGCCGAAGCAAGGGAGGTAATAAACCACTGGAATGCCGCCTTTGTTGAGACTGTTCGGGCAACCGGGGGCAATAACGCAAACCGTCACCTTATGGTGCCCACCTATGCTGCCTCTACCTCGGGTCAGGTGCTGAACGAAACGGTGATACCCGACGACGACAAGGTCATTTTGTCTGTTCATGCATATCTGCCATATTTCTTTGCTCTTGCGGAGCCCGATTCCGCTGTCAGCGAATGGAGCGCGGACAATCCTGCGGACACACGGGATATTGACGTTCTTTTTGCGGATCTCAAGGACAGATATATTGACAAGGGACAGGCGGTCATTATGGGTGAATTCGGTTCGAGAAACCGTATGAACACCGCCGCACGAGCCGACTGCGCAAGATATTACATCACCAAGGCGACCGAAGCGGGCGTTCCCTGCGTTTGGTGGGACAACAACGCATTTGTCGGAAACGGGGAGAACTTCGGGCTTATCGAGCGAAAGAGCTATGAATGGAGATACCCCGAAATAGTCACCGCCATGATGGAAGCCCGCGGCGGCGAATGGGATCAATAATGACAGGTCTTTGCGATAAAGAACGCTTTGAGACAGCCTGCCGCCTGGTATCATCGGGCGGCAGGCTTAAAAGCGGCATAGGGACTATGGGGGAAAGCTCGGTTCATGCGGTGCTGAAAAATTATTTCGAGCCTTTTCAGGAATCCCAGGAGATGAAGCTTGGAGGATATGTGGCTGACATTGTGGGGGAGGACGGTATCATCGAGATACAGACGGGGCAGTTTTCCCATTTAAAGGACAAGCTGGCGGCTTTTCTTCCTGCGGCGGCGGTGACGGTGGTCTATCCCGTGTACGTGAAAAAGCGGATAGTTATTATTGACGGCGAGGGGGTGCTCGGAAAGCCGAGAACGTCCCCTTTAAAGGAGACCCCTTATGAGATATTCCGTGAGCTTTTTCCAATCGCACAGTTCCTCACGTGTCCGAATCTGCGGTTTGCTGTTATGTCGATGGAGTGCGAGGAATATCGGATAAACCCCGAATTTATCGGGAAAAAGAAAAACCGTCGGGGGCGGTTCTCGGTGATTGACCGAATGCCCACGGCGCTGGTTTCCGAAATGCGGATAAATTCTCCCGATAACTGGCGGCAGCTTATCCCCTGTATTTTTGATGAGGATTTTACCACAGCTGATCTGGCGGAGGCTGCGGCTATTCCCCGAGAAACGGCGGGACTTGCTCTTTCCGCCCTTTTCCGCGGAAATGTTCTCCTGCGGACAGGTAAAAAGGGGAGGGCGTTTACATACAGATTTAATGAAGAACTGATGAGTTGAACCGAGGAAGTGAACAGCCTTGAATATGCGTGAACCGCGTGAACCGACCGAATATCAAAAAATTTCATCGGATATTGAAAAAAAGCTTGCGGGTGCAGACCTGACAGCAGACGATCTGTTTCGCGGACATTTGCATTACGGTGATAAATTTAACGATCCCATAGGTATCTATATAGTCCGCAGGAAAAAAGGATATGAGATATATTATCTTAACATTCACGGCATTGAGAGCGTTAAGAAACTAAGCACCGAGGACGAGGTCGTGTTTCAGATCATTTATGACGGAATTACGGACTTTTCCTACAGGGCGGGCGGATATAATTCCCGCAAAAGGGCTTTGGAGCTTTTGAAAATGATAGATGCCGATCATTACAATGAAATTATTAAACAAGGATAAATATAACTCCCTCGCCAAAGCGGCGGGGGAGTTGTTCTATTATTAATATTTTACTGCTTAAGAATGTTTTTTACCCTATCAACAAAGCTTTTGCGGTTGTAGTTATTTTCTCCGAGGCTTTCCTCGAATTTTTTCAGCAGCTCCTTCTGCGTCTTGTTAAGGTTTTTTGGAATCTCAACATTTACCGTAACATACTGATTGCCCCGCTCAATGTACTGATTGCCGTTGTTATTGCGACTGCTCTTTTGCACGCCCTTGCCCTTTACGGTGAATACCTTTCCGGAGGGAGTTCCCTCTGGAACTGTCATATTAACGCTGCCGTCAATGGTGGGCACTTTAACGCTGGCGCCCAAAACAGCCTGGCTGTAGGTAATGGGTATCTTCGTGTATATGTCATAGCCGTCTCTTTCAAAAAAGGGATCGGGACGGACATTTACGTTCACAAGCAGATTGCCGGAGGGGCCGCCGTTTATGCCGCAGTGCCCCTTCCCTCTGTCTCTGATCGTCATACCGTCGTCAATGCCTGCGGGAATGTTCACGGTGATCGTCTTGGGAACGGAAATCCTCCCCACGCCCTTGCATTTGGGACAGGGGTTTGATATTACAGTACCCTTACCGCCGCAGCGTGTGCAGGGGCGCTGACTGGAGATCATGCCGAAGGGCGTGCGCTGGGCGGTCTTTACCTGACCCGAGCCGCCGCATTCCGAGCATGTCTCGGCATATGCTCCCGGGGCTGCTCCCGAGCCGTCACAGTCGGGGCACTTTTCCATTCGTGAAATTTTAATGTCCTTTACCGTGCCGTTGCAGGCTTCCATGAAATCAATGGTGACCTCCGTCTGAATATCCTGCCCCCTTCTCGGTGCATTGGGATTGCTTCTGCTGCTGCTCCCGAAGCCGCCTCCGAAGAAAGAGCTGAAAATATCCCCGATATCTCCCATATCTCCAAAGCCCGAAAAGCCGCCGAAGCCGCCTCCCCCGTAGGAGGGGTCAACTCCTGCATGGCCGAATTGGTCGTAGCGGGATTTTTTGTCGGGGTCGGAAAGGCACTCATATGCTTCGTTGACCTCCTTCATTTTCTCCTCGCATTCCTTATCGTCCGGGTGTAAATCGGGGTGATATTTCTTGACGCTGGCACGGTATGCTTTTTTTATTTCATCGTCGCTTGCGCCCTTTTTCAGCCCGAGCACCTCATAAAAATCTCTCTTATCAGCCATACAAAAGCTCCTTACTAGAGGCCAGAGGTAAGAGGATAGAGGCTAGAATTTTAACCCTTTCTACCTTGTATACTCTGCCTGTATTTATTGCATAATAAAATCCTATGCCGCATACAACAGATTTGTTCATTTCCGTTGTATGCGGTAGGTTTATATAAAACTTATCAGTTTTCGGTAAATTCTGCGTCTACAATGCCGTCGTCGCTGTCGTCGCTGTATGCAGCTCCGCCCATATCCTGTGCGCCTTGTGCGCCTGCGGAAGCGCCCGCTGCCTGGTATACCTTGGAGGAAAGCTCGTAAACTGCTTTCTGAAGCTCTTCGGTCTTTGCCTTCATCTGTGCGGTGTCGTTTGCCTCGATAGCCTTTTTAAGCTCTTCTATCTTAGCCTGAATGGGGGCTTTGTCGCTGTCGGTCACCTTGTCGCCGAAATCGGTCAGCGCCTTTTCGCTCTGGAATACAAGACTTTCAGCCTGGTTCTTGATGTCCACTTCTTCCTTGCGCTTCTTATCCTCCTCGGCATAACGCTCTGCGTCTGCAACAGCCTTGTCTATATCCTCCTTGGACATATTTGTGGAGGACTGAATTGTAATATTCTGCTCCTTGCCTGTGCCAAGGTCCTTTGCAAATACGTGAACGATACCGTTGGAGTCAATATCGAATGTAACCTCGATCTGAGGAACGCCTCTGGGTGCGGGAGCAATGCCGTCCAGTCTGAACATACCCAGCTGCTTGTTGTCCTTGGCGAATTCTCTCTCGCCCTGGAGAACGTTGATGTCAACGGCAGTCTGATTATCCGCATAGGTGGAGAACACCTGAGAATGCTTGATAGGAATAGCCTTGTTTCTCTCGATCATCTTTGTGCAAACGCCGCCTGCGGTCTCGATACCGAGAGACAGGGGAGTAACGTCACGAAGAACCATTCCCGTAACGTCGCCCGTGAACACGCCGCCCTGAAGCGCCGCACCGAGAGCAACGCACTCGTCGGGGTTAATGCCCTTGAAAGGCTCTGTGCCCATGTGCTTCTTAACAGCCTCCTGCACAGCGGGGATTCTCGAAGAACCGCCCACCATAAGCACCTTGTTGATATCCGAGGGCTTGAGGCCTGCGTCGGAAAGCGCCTGGCGCACGGGACCCATGGTAGCCTCAACCAGGTCATGGGTCAGCTCGTCGAACTTAGCTTTTGTAAGAGTAAGCTCCAGATGCTTGGGGCCTGTTGCGTCCGCTGTGATATAGGGGAGGTTTATCATTGAGGAGGGAGTGGAGGAAAGCTCTATCTTGGACTTCTCCGCAGCCTCTTTAAGTCTCTGCATAGCCATTTTATCCGAGGAAAGGTCTATTCCGTCGGAAGCCTTGAAGGACTCTATCATCCAGTTGATTATTCTCTGGTCGAAATCGTCGCCGCCCAGGTGGTTGTTTCCGGCTGTTGCCTGTACTTCCTGTACGCCGTCGCCCATTTCGATAATGGATACGTCGAATGTACCGCCGCCCAGGTCGTAAACCATAACAGTCTGATCCTGCTCCTTGTCAATGCCGTAGGAGAGGGCTGCGGCTGTAGGCTCGTTGATGATACGCTTAACGGTAAGTCCTGCGATCTGTCCCGCGTCCTTGGTCGCCTGTCTCTGAGCGTCGGTGAAATATGCGGGAACTGTGATAACAGCCTCTGTTACCTTTTCGCCCAGATAGCTTTCCGCATCGGCTTTAAGCTTCTGAAGGATCATTGCGGAAATTTCCTGTGGGGTGTACTTCTTGTCGTCAATGGCAACCTTGTAATCCGAGCCCATGTGGCGCTTGATAGAGGAAACCGTGCGATCCGCATTGGTCACCGCCTGTCTCTTAGCCACCTGTCCCACAAGGCGCTCGCCCGTTTTAGTAAAGCCCACTACCGAGGGAGTGGTTCTTGCGCCCTCCGCATTGGCGATAACAACAGCGTCGCCGCCCTCCATTACCGCTACGCAGGAGTTAGTTGTACCCAGGTCTATACCTATGATTTTTGACATATAAATTCTTCCTTTCTGTAATTGCCCCGTTGGGGCGGTCGTATGTTTTTTAAATGCTTTATATTAGACTTTAAGGATTAGCCACCGTTACCATTGCGGGACGAATGACCTTTTTTCCTATTGTGTAGCCCTTTTGCAGAACTGCCGCAACGGTATTTTCTCCCAAGGCTTCATCTTCCGTGCTGCTTACTGCATTGTGGACATTCGGGTCAAAGGGCTGCCCCAGCGCCTCTATCTCCGTAACTCCCAGCTTATCGAGAATGCCCTTGTAACGGGTGTAGATCATCTCAATGCCCTTTTTGAAATTGGGATCGGAGCATTCCGCAGCCAGCGCCCTCTCAAAGTCGTCTATCACCGAGAGAATATCCGTCACCGCCGCGATCGTGGCGTTTTCGTAAGCCTCGGACTTTTCCTTTACCGAGCGGTTGCGGTAGTTGTAATACTCCGCGTCCAGCCGCAGGTATTTTTCCTTTTCGTCCGCAAGCTCATTTTCGAGCTTTGCAAGCCTCTCTGCCGCCTCTTCCTCGGGGGACTTTTCCGCAGCTTCTTCCTCTGCGGGAACTTCCTCTTCGGGACTTTCCGCTGCCTCCGCAGCCTCGGAAACGGCTTCCTCTACAGGTGTTTCGTTTTCCGCCATTGTTTTACTGCCTCCTTTTAATTGCTTTTATCTTCAATCTGCGGCGGGAGATATGGGGGAGGTTCATCTTCATCTCCGCTCAGCGCCGCGCTGATCTTGCCTGTTAAATATTCGATATATGGGATTATCTTTGCATAGTCCAGCCGCACAGGGCCTATCACGCTAAGGCTGCCCGCCGTTTTCCCGCCCTTTTTAAAGGGGGAAACGATAAGACTGGAGTTGCTGATAACAAGGCTGTCATCTTCACCGAAAAGAACTCTCAGACCGCTGAAGCTGTCGTCAAGCAGCCTTGCAAATTCCTGCTGCTCCTCCAAAAACTTTGCAATATCTCCCGCGTCAATGTCATTACGGGTAATGAGATTCCGTTCGCCGCTTACGTGAACATCGCTTTTTTTAAAGCTTCTCGCAAGCTCGGTAACGCCGTTGAGCAGGGGAGTGAGCGTGACCGTGTACGCTCCCATGGCAGCCGCCAGCTTTTCAATGGTCTCCTCCGAAAGGCTCTCCACGCTCATTCCGCTGAGATTGCTTGTCATATACTCGGTGAAAAAGTGAAGCTGTTCTCCCGACAGGTCAAATTCCAAACGACAGACCTTATTTCTGATATTCCCCGACGAGGTTATCATCAGCAGAACATACATCCGCTTTCCCGTGGGTATCGCCTCTACCTTTGTTATCACCGAAAACTGGGGAGAAAAGTCGGACACCACCGCTGCGCAGTGGGTAATATCCGCCAGCGCCTTTGCGGCATTTTCTATGACCGCTTCACCGCTGCCCCCCGATTCCACAGCCGCGTCCAGCAGCAGCTTTTCTTCCTCCGTCAGCGTTACCCTCGGCATAAGCTGCTCAATATAAAGCTTATAGCCGCTGTAAGTGGGCACACGCCCTGCCGAGGTGTGGGGCTGCTCCAGATATCCCAGCTGCTCCAAAAGCGCCATATCGTTGCGTATGGTCGCCGAGGACACCTTTATATCGGGCATTGCCGCTATAGCCTTTGAGCCTACAGGCTCACCCGTGACTATATATTCGCTGACAACAGCGGCAAGAATTTTAAGTTTCCTGTCGTCCAGCAAGCCTGTCGCTCCTTTCCTTTTGGCTTTCGGGAATGCTGCTGCGGTTTTATCCGCATATTTGCAGCGGCGGTTTGCTTTTTATTTCGGCTCATTAGCACTTTTAGGTTCACTCTGTTAGCACTCATTCTCTTGGAGTGCTAATTATATTATACACCTTTTTTTCAACTTGTCAAGGGGTTTTTCAAAATTTTTTAGCAAATATTTGCTCCGAGTGCTAATTATTTTTTGGGCAAATTGCCCCAAAATTTTTTAAGTGCGGCAAAAAACGGCTGTGTATAGGGCTTTTTATCATTGTATAGTAATTCGTCCAAAAAAATTTTGAGTAAAACTTAATTTGTAAATTTTTTTCGTATAATACTTTTCCAACCTTATTTTTTGGAAATATTGCATAAAAATACCTCCATGTTTCCTTAATATCGGCAGTTAATTGAAGCCCATTGACATATACGGTCAAATATGGTAAAGTTTAATTATGCTTACAAAAACATTAACGGAAAGGATTTGTTATGATTATATCAAAAGAACTTGGCAGGGAGCACAGAAATGAAATAAAGGCGCTTTTCAAGGCGGTTTTCATGAACGCTCCCTGGAATGACGACTGGAGCGACGAAGCACAGCTGGACAGCTATCTTGATGAGCTTACGGGCGAAAAAAGCTCCCTTACCGTCGGGCTTTTTGAGGACGGGGAGCTGATAGGGCTTTCCATGGGCTGCATACGTCACTGGTGGCAGGGCACGGAGTATTACATTTTTGAATTTTGCATACGTGCCGACAAGCAAGGCTCGGGCAGGGGAACGGCATTTTTGGAAGATGTTATCCGTATCGCCAAGGAAAAGGGCGTGACCCATATATTTCTGCAAACCGAGCACAGCGCTCCCGCCTACGGATTTTACCGTAAAAACGGCTTTGAAGAACTGGAGGGTCATGTGTCGCTGGTGAAATTTTTTGAAAAGTAACAGGTACAAAAATCCCCCGAACACACAGCAGTGCGGTCGGGGGATTTTTTAAAAGTCCAAATCGCTGTGAGTGCCTGTTCGGACAAGGGACAGTATCAGCGTATTTTCAAATATGCGATATACAAGCAGCCAATCGGGTGTGATATGGCATTCACGATGTTCACGCCAATTACCGGTCAAAGCATGATCTTTGTTTTTTTCCGGCAGCGGTTCGCCGTTTTGCAGTTTATCTACAATTTCAAGAAGCAGGTTCATATCGCAGCCCCGTTTTTGCGCTCGCTTCAGATCCCTTTTAAAAACGCCGGTAAGATCCAATTCATATTTGGGTTTACTCATAGTCTTGCTCCTCATTGATTTCCTTCAATATATCCGCAAAGCTGTTGTAATGTTTCCTGTTTGGGTTTTTAGCTATGAGTTCGCTTTCTGCAAGGGCAAGCATATTGTCATCACCGAACAATTTAAAAAAATCAAGCAGGCTGTCATCGTCTAACATATCTATAACATTTACTGCCATTTCACGTGCTTTCATACAGGTACCTCCAATTCTGTGAGATGTATTTTCACTATTATTATATACGAAAAAAGCCCATTTGTCAAGCGTCTTTAAATTTTTTTCACTGCTTTGTCCGGATAAAAAAGTATTCAGTGCAGCCTCCTTTTTATCACAAAATTTTCCTGTTATGTTCATTGACATTAAATGAAATTTATGATAAAATTTGAATTGACTGCGGCGCATAATAATTTCGGAAGAAACCGAAAGGAGAAAATAACGATCAATGAATACGAGTATAATGGAAAATATAAAGGGCGGCGACATTGACGCATTTTTTGACAGGCACAGCCCTTTTTCGGGCTTATGACCTATTACGGCTGCGCCTTGCGGGAGGTGGAAACAAAGCTTCAGGTCTTGAATGATGAATTTAAGCTGGGCCACGACCGCAACCCCATAGAATCCATAAAATCCCGCATAAAATCGGTGGAAAGCATTGCAAAGAAGCTGGAGAAAAAGGGCATAACATTGAATGCGGACAGTATGGAGGAAAACATTGCCAGGATAGAAAACAGCATATTTGATATAGCGGGGATACGTGTTATATGCGCATTTCCCGAGGATATTTACCGCCTGGCAAAGCAGCTTACAAGCCAGGACGACATCACACTTGTGCGTGAAAAGGATTATATCAGCAGCCCCAAGCCCAACGGCTACAGAAGCCTGCACCTTATTGTGGAGATACCCGTGTTCTTTTCCACGGGCAAGCGGCCTATGAAGGTGGAGGTGCAGTTCCGCACCATTGCCATGGATTTCTGGGCAAGTCTTGAGCATAAAATGAAGTACAAAAAGAATATACGCAATCAGGATTATATTGCCGATGAACTGCTGAAATGTTCGCGGATAATCAGCGAGACCGATTACAGAATGCAGGAGATAAGGTGGCTTATCGAAAGCGCAGATTCCGCCGAATAGTGTTATTTTCCTAATTCGGGCGGAAAATATGCAGCCGCAAAGCCTTTGCATTTCCTTTAATATTTTCCCGAAAACTGCGGATAATAAATGCAGCAGTGAGAAAATATGCAAAGGAGAGAATGTGTATGGACAGAAAAGTAAAAATGGGGCTGCTGGGGGCGGTAACGGGTATTGCCAACGGATTTTTCGGGTCGGGAGGCGGCATTATCGCTGTGCCTATGTTAAAAGGGCTGGGGCGTGAAGCTAAAAAGGCGCACGCCTGTTCGCTGGCGATAACCTTGCCGTTGTCGGCGGTGTCGGCATTTTTTTACGGGCAGAGGGTCGGGTTTGATATTAAGGAGGCGCTGCCACTTATTCCCATGGGGCTTTTGGGTGCGCTGCTGGGGGCGGCGCTTATGAAAAAGATACCTACAAAATGGCTTTCGCGGATATTCGGCGTTATCCTTATTGCGGCGGGGGTAAGGGGGCTTATGCTGTGACGGAGCTTCTGACTTTTTTGGCTGCATTTATTACGGGGCTGCTTGCCTCCCTTGGGGTGGGCGGCGGCATGGTGCTTATTATTTGGATGACGGCGTTTATGGGAGTAGATCAGCTTGAAGCACAGGGGATAAACCTTATTTTTTTCCTGCCCATAGCGCTGCTTTCCTGCATTCTTCACCGCAAAAACGGGCTTATGAAGCTAAGGCCTCTGCTGCCTGCGATAATCACCGGCGTTATAGGGGCGGCGGCGGGTGCGCTCCTTGCGGGCTTTGCAGGCTCGGAAATACTCGGCAAATGCTTTTCGGGATTTATTTTGTTAATAGGGATAAAGGAGATATTCACGGCGAAAAATTAAAGCTTCGCTTTGGCGCTGTTTAGGAGAACTGTGATGAAAAAACAATTGATAAATTAGGTCAAATACGGTAAAATATAATTATAAGATTTTCTTAAAAACGTTGACCGAAAGGATGATTTTATGGAAAACAGTATTGAACTTGATCTTGAAAACTGCAACGTAAGGCCTGTTGAGGAAGTAAAAAAATATTTTGACGATAACGGATTTTCGGGACTTCCCGATGAATTTCTTGAATTTTATGCGAAGTATAACGGCGGCTGCGGATTTTACGAACCGAATAAAGACAGCAGCGGTGTGCTTAGTGGGCTTGATGATGAAGATTTTTATATCAGCCTTTATACTATTGATGAAATTTTGCAGCTTAACGAGGATCATGATATTGACAATATTCTCATATTCGGGTCGGACGGCGGCGGTGAGGCGTTGGGTTTTGATCGTGAGAAACAGGAATATTTTGTTATCCCCTTTATTGACATTGGCGTTGAAAAACCCGATTATTTGGGAAAAACCGCATCCGAATTCCTTGTGCGCCTTTATAAAAATTTTTAAACAGCCCAGGAGGCGGCAAAAAAATTTTACACGCCCGGAAAAAAAGCAAAAAACGCCGTCGTGCATTTAACTTTCCATGCCATTCAACGAAAGCGGCGGTTTCGAAATAACAATCAAAGCCGTCGTTTTCATATAGTTGAAGAGTTTTATGGATATGG
>CAMWLD010000035.1 GCA_947175005.1 uncultured Ruminococcus sp.
AGATGATACTCCGCTATGGGGTCAAGAGCGGAGGACGGCTCGGCCAGTATGATGAGATTTGACTGCTTGTAAAACACTCTCGCCACCGCCAGCTTCTGTCCCTCGCCGCCCGAAAGATTCACTCCGTCCTCCTCAAATTCCGTGGTAAGGTGAGCGCAAAGTCCTCCGGGCAGCGTTTGCAGCCGCTCGGAAAATCCGCTTTTTTCAAGGGCATAGAGAACCTCGTTATCATTCGCCTTTTCCCCGTGATCTAACAGCACATTTTCCTTTACCGTAGCCGCAAATATCTTAAAGTCCTGGAAAACCGTCCCTATTTTCCTGCGGTATTCCTCCACGTCATATTCCTTTATGTTCACTCCGTCCAGCAGAATCTCACCCTCGTTTGCATCATACAAACGCATTATCAGCTTTATAAGCGTAGTCTTGCCTGCGCCGTTGTAGCCGACTATCGCAATTTTGCTTTTTGGGTCTATCTTCATATTGATGTTTTTAAGAATATACCCGTCCTTTTCATTGTACCCGAAGAACACATTTTTTAGCTCAATTTCTCTTGGATTTTCGGGAACTTTTCGGTTTTCTTCGCTTACGATCTTAGGCTCAATGCTAAGGAAATTCTGCATTTTATCCACATATAAGCTTATCTCCTGCATTTTGGGATATGTATCCGAGAACCGCCGCAAATTATTTTTCATGCGGTTTGCAGTGCCTCTCATGACCGCCACATTACTGTAGGAGATTCTATGCAGCACCGCCGCACTGTACACAAGATAGATCATATAAACCACATCAATAAGAAAATCATTGCAGACATAATCCTTCATAAACTGCATAAGGAAACGCCTGCCCGCATTCCTTTTATCTATCGCCAGTACCTCGTCGTTCACCTGGTCGAAATCCTTTAAAATAAGCTCGGAAGCTTCCGTATTCAGCCGCATTTCCTTGGCGTAATCATTAAGATAAAACACCCTGTTCACATACCCCAGCTTTCTCTCATGGGGATTTTTTTCATTCCTTATCCTAAAATTCAGCTTGTTCAGAGCCTTTCCCTACCAAAGTGCAGCCACGAAGGACTCCGCCACAAATATGAAATAAACAGGGTCGCTGCCTATAAAGAACGCCCCCGACAGCACCACCGACGTCAGCCCCGTGAACAGGTTCCAGATCAGCCCGAACATTCTGTCCACCTGATTTTCCGCCTCCGACACCGACAGCACATAGTCGTTGTAAAATTCGGGATTGTCATAGCATTCAAGATCAATTTCCCTTGCCTTTTTATACATCATTTCCTTGATCGCCTGCTTTATCTTAGGCTGGCTTTTCATCTGTATTTTCTGATACAAAAATGAACTGTACCAAAGCCCCGCCATAACAAACGCAAGCAAGCAAACAAGAAATACCGCAGCTTCCATAAAGGGTCTGCCGAATTCCGCACACTCCAGAACATAATTAAGGCCAAATGTAAACTCCAGAAATATCACGATCTCATTCCGTATATGCTCCCCTATCAGCATAATCATGCAAACGGGAGCAGCCTTGAAGCAAAGCCCGAATAAAAACAGATTGTCCCTTATGACCTTTTTAACGCTGTCTTTTTTTGCACTGTCCTTTTTCATACCGCCGCCTCCTCTTTATAGCCCTCATCCGCAAGGTAATTCTGCGCCTGCTTATTGAACATCTCCGCATATTTCCCTGCCTGCCTCATAAGCTCGCGGTGAGTCCCCTGCTCTATGACCGCCCCGTTTTCCAGCATAAACACCACATCTGCGTCCTTTACCGAGGAAAGCCTGTGGGAAATAAACAGGGTAATATGCCCCTTGCTTTCATTCATTATCCCCTTGTACAGCTCATACTCCGCAATGGGGTCAAGAGCGGAGGACGGCTCGTCAAATACCTTTACCGAAGCTTTCTGCGCAAACGCCCTTGCCACTACGATCTTTTGCTGCTCTCCTCCCGAAAGCACAGCCCCCTCATTGTCAAACTCCCTTGTCATTATCGTATCCATGCCATGGGGCAGACTTTCCACCTTGTCCCATACTCCCGAGCATTTAAGTGAATGCCGTGCCGTATCCTCCCCATTTTCAAAATCTCCCCCCATAAGCACATTGTCTTTTACCGACAAAGCAAGTATCTTATAGTCCTGAAAAGCCGCCGAAAACAGTTTTCTGTAGGCCTTTAAATTATACTCCTTGATGTTAATACCGTTCACGAGAATTTCCCCCGATGTCGGGTCGTAAAGCCTGAAAAGCAGCTTTATTATAGTGGATTTTCCCACACCGTTGTGCCCCACCAGTGCGCAGACCTTGTCCCCCTCTATTTTAAAGGACAGATCATTTATTACAGGCTCGTTTTCCTTGTATTCAAAGGAAACATTTCTGAATTCGATCGAGTGCACCTTGCTTTCGGGAATTATGCCGTCCCCGTCCTCGGGGATCTTTTCCTCATACTCCATAAAGGTGCGGAAATATTCCAGAAACTGCCCGTTTTTCAAAGCATCCGAAAAATGACCGAACAGCCCTATAAGTATCCACGAGGACGTGGACATGGCCGTAAACATTATCGCAAGTTCTGCCAGCCCCATGGTCTTTGAAACAATTGTCCGATAGGCGGCATATATCATTATCCCCTCAAACACCAGCGCAAATGTTGTAACATTCTGCGCCCAGCTGTAAATCATCGCCCTTTTGGAATATTTTTCGGCGATCTCCACATTCCCCTCTATCGCCTCATTATACCGCTTCATCATCACTTTGTGGATATTCGAGTAGCGTATCTCCTTGGCAAATTCCGCCAGGTGCATTACCCTGTTCACATACTCCTCTTTGCGGCTGTTTTTCACATTGTCCGCATACCGGCCATTCCATATCTTATTCATAAGTCCCCCGAAAAAGAAATTGCCGATTATGGGAGAAATTACAAAAAGCACCGAAAATCTGTCGATCATAAACATGGAAGAAAACGCCGCAGCAGCCGCAATTATCCCGAAGATAACATCAAAGAAAATGTTCACCGAATTTGTCATTTTTGCCGCCGCACCGTCCAGCGCCATAGTGTAGCGGTTGTAAAAATCAGGCTCTTCAAAGCAGCGCAGCTCCACATTCCTCGCCTTGGCATAAAGCTTGCGGTAAAGACAGCGGTAAATTTTGTTATCCGTCAAAGGCACGACCACCGTGGGTATAAAGCTGTTATACATCGCCCGCAAGCAGAACACCAAAAAGCATATGCCGATAAACTTCATAATAGTTTCAAAGGGCGCTTCTGTTTCAATGGCATTCATCACATACCGCAAAAAGAAAATGCTCATAAATATCCATTCGGCATAACCCATAGCCGAATTTACCGCCGTATGTATAACTCTGCTCTTGCTTATTTCCCACACGGTTTTTACCGCATAGGCATTGTTGGCAAATATCCTTGCCTTGCTTTTTTCCTTTTCGCTCATTTTCATTCCCTGCTTTCCGAATTTTTTACAGCACTGTCTTTTAAATTTAACATTTTTATTTTCCAAATTTTTTAACCGCTGTTTTTTTTTTTTTTTTAATTTTTTTTTAATATTTATTAACATTTTAAATATCTTTTTTCGCTTAACTGAATAATGCCGCAATTTTATTTTACCATAAAACCTTGTTTTCGTATTGCAAAAAAGCGACATTTATCGTCAGTATGCCGCCACGGTATTATGCCATGTTACTACGCTACGTTACAACCCAATAGTCTCTGAACAGGGTAATTGCCGTCAAAAGTGTTTTGCGAAACAAAAAGGCAAGATGAAAGTGTAATCATCTTGCCTCCGTTTTCATGCCTTGATTATTCGGAACGCTTAATCAGCCGATTTTTTCCCGGCCTTTTTTCGGTAAATAACCGCCGCGCCGATCAGAATAACTACAGTGACACAGGATACAGCCATTCCTTCCCTAAGTCCGGGAACATGATAAACAAGCCTTATATTATGCTCGCCCGCAGGCAGCCTTATACCCGTCATGGACTCGTTTACGCAGACAGTATCTACCTTTTTGCCGTTGTCATAAGCCTGCCAGCCCTTGCTGTACATAAGCTGAAGACAAAGCATCCTGTCATCGGGCAGGGTGATATTTCCGGTGATCTCATCATCTCCCAAAACAACATTCTCCATGGTATATTCCGAAAGCTTTTCATACTGCTCTATGTAATCCGAAACGGGATAAGCCGTCAGCCTCATATCATCAAAGTCGCAGGAAGCAATGATCTCCAGTTTTTCCAGTTCCTCCACCGTGGAAAGACATACCGTGTAATTATTGCGTGCAGCATACCAATGATATGTTTGTGCAACAATGCCTCCGCCGAATTCTCCAGGTATCTTTACCGATTCATCGCCGTTGAGCATCATGGTGAAAGTGCCGTATCTATTGGAGTAGGGATCGATATTGTTAATGGTTATATAAATTTCGCTGTCGGTAACAGTCTCCCTCGGAGTAATGGTATATTTGGTATAGGTAATGTCTCCGTATTCGTCGTATTTATAAAGCTCGGAAGCAATGTCGCATGGAACTTCACAGCTGACAGGCGGTATGATCCTGTCTCCCTGCATATCCTCCTCATTGACAGCAGCCCCGTACATCATATTTATGCCGTAATCCGCTCCGTTTTTCAAACGGCGCTCCTCGTTTGAGATCACATTTTCATAGGTAAATCCAAATGGCAGGGTATAGTTGTTTCTATAGAGGATATTTTCGTCATCATTAACGGTATATTCCGAAAAAAAGTCAAAGGTATAGGGAAGCCTTCTTACATTATTCCTCTGCTCCATTTTTTTCGGCTCGCTGTGGATATAGTCTATCCCCCATACCGACATAAAGGGAAGCCTGTGCTCAAAGCCGCTTACCACATTCACCGAACCAAAGGTATAAAAATCAAACTCCGCCTCGCTCATCATATCGGTATAGCCTGAGGGAATAAGATTTGTAAATATATTCGGAAAAGCGACATCATGGCTGCTTGCCACATTATGCAGCACATAATTATCAATATTTTCAAAGCGGACTATGTTGTCGCCCCCCGCAAGGTCACTTTTCTGCAGTTCATTAAGGTTATTCATCTGTTCATAGCTTTCAAATATTTCATCCAGCGTCTGAACCTTCGGATAGACAAGCACCTCGGCAATGCAAACCGCCGTCACCGACCAGGGCACAAGGATATATTTTACCTTACAGCCCTCTCTTTCAATACAGCTTATTGTAATGAGCGTATACACCTCAACAAGAACAATGATCGAATCGGGGGCAAGGTAGATAACCGCCATAACAAAAGTAAACACTATTAAAAGAAGATAAACTATCACCTCAAGTATATACCTTTGCTTTTCATTGATAACATCAAGAAAGCGGTCAAGCAGCTTTCTGAGAGGCGGTATGTTAATAAGGATGATATATACAATAAGAACAGGCAACGCGCCCCTTCCCAGCATATAATCCATATTCAGCATATATATTATCAAAGCCCCTCCCGCCCATATCCTGTCGGAAAGTTCTGCATTCCGTATATTTTCCGCAACATAGGCTGCCGCATAAGCTCCTGCAAGTGAAAAAGCAAATACCCAACGGTGTTCGATATAAGTGAATGCGCAGAGAACTGCGGAAAAAAGCGGAAATGCGATACACAGTGAGCAAAGCCCCAGCAATATTTTATTAACGGCAGGGGCTTTTTTCATTGCCAAAAAGAAAACGACCAGCGGCGCAATGACCACGCCCAGGGAAAACTCCACCGTATTCTGAGTATAGGCGTATCTTAACATCTCCATATCCAAGGTAACAGCCTGCTTAAAAACATTGTCATTGGCAGCCCCCACTCTGCCGCTGGACAAAATAGCAATTAATTGGGGGAGCGCCGCCCCTGCTGTAAGTGCAAGTCCACCCAGAGCTGCCAAAGCACCTCTGCTGCCGTAATACCAGAGCCTTTTGAAAAAGCCGTCCTCCTTTATAAATATGACCTTTACAAATGCAAAAATAACAGTTACAATAAGCTGATAGAAAAACATATAGAAGCCGCCTGAAAGAACGCATATGGCAGAAGCTGCCAAAAGAAATTTACCGCTCTTTTTTTGGAAAATAAGTTCCATTCCCGCTATCATCAGCGGTGCTGTAACTATGGTAAAGGGAGAAGCATAAAGTATATCCCATGCTATAGTATAAGGCGCAAAAACATAAAGCACAGCTGCCCCCACAGAAGCGAAAGGCTTCATTTTAAACACCCTGCACATGAACATAAAGGCGATACCCGCCAGGTACATGGATAGCGTATAGTATATTTTAAAGTAAAAAACGATATTCTCATTATTCATGAAAATGAGGATCAGGTTAAAGGGATTAAAGGGCATACCCCCCGAAAAGAGTATCTCCGTGCCGAAAAGCAGCTTGTAGTTAATGCTTTGAAAGCTGCCGCCGAGCAGATCGGAATAAAACCGCTTAAGTTCCTTTATCGCAGGAATAAACTGGTAGACCACATCCGAGACATCGTCATACATATACGGGCTTGAACCTGCATACAAAAGGTAGGCGACAGTGAACAACAGGGTATACAGTAACAGGCTGAATTTAAAAGGGTGCTGCTTTATAATGCTTTTCATAAGATTCATTCCTTTGCTTTGGATATTGCAGTCGAAAGCTGCGCCCTTTGCAAGCGCGTCAGCAGCTTATCGCCTCGACCTTAAGTCCCTCTTTAAGAGCAGTGAGCTTGATAGTATCAATGCCCTTTCCGCTGTGTTCCACAATAGTTTCGGCGATCTTATCCTCAATATCCGTCCTTATGACGCTGCGGATATCTCTTGCGCCGTACTTTTTCCCGTAAGACTTTTCTGCCAGCGCTGTCAGAACACGCTTGTCATATTTAAGAGTTATACCCTTTTCCTGCAAGGGTTCTTTCATTTCCGAAAGCATAAGCCCCGCAACGGAAGCATAGCTTTCCTTGGAAAGCGGCTCAAACACAACTATCTCATCAATTCTGCTGATAAATTCGGGGCGTAAAAAGTCCGTCAAAGCCTTCATTGCCTTTTCCCTGGAAATATCACCCTCGGTCTTGTTAAAGCCCAGCCCCGTAGTCTTATCCGACGAACCTGCGTTGGAGGTCATGCAGATTATGGTGTTCTCGAAATTCACCGAACGTCCCTGGGCGTCGTTCACCTTGCCCTCGTCAAGAATTTGCAGCAGCAGATTCATAATGTCCGGGTGCGCCTTTTCTATCTCATCAAAAAGTATCACCGAATAGGGATGACGGCGAACCTTTTCCGTCAGCTGTCCTGCTTCATCATAGCCCACATATCCCGGAGGCGAGCCTATAAGCCGTGACACAGCGTGCTTTTCCATATATTCCGTCATATCAAGGCGGATAAGAGTGTCCGTGCCATTAAAAAGCTCGTCGTTTATGACCTTTACAAGCTCTGTCTTGCCAACTCCCGTAGGACCTACAAAGATGAACGAAGCAGGTCTCCTGCGGCGGCTCAGCTGCACCCGTGTGCGGCGTATGGCCTTGCCGACCGCCTCCACAGCCTTATCCTGCCCGATGATACGCTTTTTCATAACGTCCTCTATCCGTGCAAGCTTGCCGAATTCGCTTTCCTCTATCTTGTTGGCGGGAATGCCCGTCCAAAGCTCTATTACCTTTGCTATATCCGATTCTTCAACATTTATGACAGCGCACTTTTTCTCCGCCGCCTCCAGGTCCTCACGGCTTCTGAGAAGCAGCGATTTCTTTTCGGCAAGCTTTTCAAAATCGGGAGCGGCAGCGTCCTCTATTTCCTTTATCTCACCCTCCAGGCCGTCTATTTCCTTTTTCTTTACCAGCTTACCCTCCAGCTCCTTGCTGTGTATGCTCCTGTACGCGCAGGCCTCATCCAGCAGGTCTATAGCCTTGTCGGGCAGATAGCGGTCGTTGATATACCTCTCGGAAAGGGTGGCGCAAAGCCCCAGCATTTCATCGCTTATCTTCACCATATGGTGATCCTCGTAATACTGCTTAATGCCCTTTAATACCTCAACAGTATCCTCCACGGTAGGCTCGTTTACCGTTACGGGCTGGAAACGCCTTTCAAGTGCACTGTCCTTTTCTATATATTTCCTGTATTCTTTAAATGTGGTCGCTCCCACCACCTGCACTTCCCCGCGGCTAAGAGCGGGTTTCAGGATATTGGCGGCATTCATGGACGAGCCCTCGCTGTCCCCTGCGCCCACCATATTGTGTATCTCATCAATAAACAGGATAATATTGCCCTCGTGCTTTACCTCTTCGATAAGCCCTTTCATACGGCTTTCAAACTGACCTCTGAACTGGGTTCCAGCCACAAGAGCGGTAAAATCCAGCAGGAAAACCTCCTTGGTGCTGAGCTGAAAAGGCACTTCCCCTTTAACTATTTTCTGCGCCAGTCCCTCGGCAATGGCAGTCTTTCCCACTCCCGGCTCACCTATAAGACAGGGATTGTTCTTCTGACGGCGGCAGAGTATCTGCACCGCACGAGAAATTTCCTTTTCCCGTCCCACTATCATATCCAGCTTTCCGTCCCTTGCCCTGCCTGTAAGGTCGGTGCAGAAAGCAGAAAGAAACTTACGCTTGCTTTGAGCTTTTTTCTGATTTTCATTTGCCCGGATTCTTTCCCTGCGCTCAAAGGCGGAATTTTCCCTTCTGTCACCGCCCTCGACGCCGTCGATATCACCCTTTTGCCCGTGGGATTCGGAAGAAGCCCTTTCCTTTCCGCCTCCGAAAACGCCCCAAATATTGTTGAATATCTGCGGAATGGAGTTAGTGCCTCCGGGCTTGAACATATCCATGTCGAAGTTGTCGGCAATGCCTGTCATAGCGTCCGCAACCTCTTCAATGTTGTCGTCCGTTATGCCCATCTGCTCCATGTATTCCTTTATCTGCGGCACGTCCATTTCCCTTGCGCACACAAGGCAAAGGGATTCCCTTTTGCTAAGTCCCCCTTGCATTGAATTTATAAAAACCACAGCCTCACGCTTCTTACACCTGCTGCACAGCATATATGTTTTCCATCCTTTCTGTCCGCGGTAAATTCCAAGGAAAAATTCCTTTAAGCGGACAATGAAACTCTTGCTAAAATAAGCTTGTATATTTTCCCGAAAATAAACGTCCCCCCGATTATCTCCTCATTCATATAGGTCATGCCACCTGTCAGCTGCACCGCAAGGATCACCAGCACACCGAGCGCCCCTATGACCGCAATGCCCACAGCAGCCCCCAATACGCCTCCCAGCGCCGAATCACAAGCACGTACAGGACTTATGACCCTTACCGTCAGAATAAGCTTAACGACGGTCCTTAAAACAAAGCCCGACACCGCAAACCCCACAGTCCACAGTATAACTCCTATAAGCCGTATAAAAACCGGGGCAGCCGCCTGTCTTTCTATATATTCCGCAACGCCCTTTCTGCCGCCGTCCCCGGTACCGTCGCTATCAGCAGTATCAGCCCCGAAAAGCTCATACATAAAAGCGTCCGCCGCATCGCCGTTTGTTATCAGATCCTTGAGTGTTTCCTCCTTTACAGTTATCCCCAAAGGCAGCCGTTCATTTATTTCCACGGCAGCCTTCTTGCTGTAAAAATCAGCCACACTTTCTATTTTACCACTAATTGTCGGATTAGTCAAGAGTGTTTCTCTATGATTATCAAAAAAACCGTAAATTTCCGGACCGACCTGCGGAAAAGTTTCTTCTATGAACCTGCTTCCCTCCTCAAATAACCTGTCCGCAAAGTCCTTTGCTTCGGGAGATCCCCCGAAATTTTCGTCAATAAAATCATCTGCCGCAGCCTCTGCCTGCTGTTTTATTTTTTTTGCGGTTTCCTCCTTTGCGTTTTGCACGGCAGTGTCTATATGTTCGTAAACCGTTTCCCGCAAATATTTCTCGTATATCCCGCTGCATACGGGATAGGAGGAGACAGCGGAGGCAATGAGATAGGAAAACACTATGCAAACAAGTCCCAGTACCGTCCGCAGCACGCCTTTTTTGTAACCGCGCCAAATGCAGAAAACAAATATCAGAACGACTGCAATATCATAAATCAATGAAATCATTTAACAATAATACACCACCTATTAGAAGCAAGAATATAAGAGGCAGGAGGCAAGAAATTTCCGAAAGCCTGCATATATATCATCATATAAAATTAAATAAAAATTTACATAATCACAAAAACGCAAGAACACGGCAAAGCGCCGCCGCTCATTATTAATTATTAATTATTAATTATAATCAGCTGTTATAATCAATTCTGTTAATACTGTCATACCCCAGCAAATAAATATACTTGTCATTTTTGCAGAAGTTGTCATATTCATCCTCCAGCGTGACCTCCCCCGTGCGCAGTCCGTCGGCAGAGTAAACGTCAATTCTGTTTCCGCTTAAAATATATGCGCTGCTGCCGTCGGCAAATACCTTCTGTGCATTTTCCTCCGCCCTTGTAGCTACAGGCATAGTGCAGTCGGAACCGGAAAAGGTTATAAGCTCCGTTCGCCTTATATCGGTATTTTCCGTAAGCAAAGCGGTGATCTTATCGGTATAGTCATAGTAGATCAGCGGATCTTCGTAAATATACCGCCCCATTATGCTGCCGTCGGGATTAAAGCAGGCTGTCATGGTGTCCCCTATCATTACAATGCCGCCGTCATCCGCAAAATGCACGTCCATAGCAAGGGTGGGTACTGCGTCGCTGACCCATTTCGGCTCGGTATCGTTAAAGTCAAAGCGTATCATCTCCGACATGAGCCTGCCGTTCTCCGCCTTTAAGGTGGTAACGATACAGCCGTTGCTCCCTTGGGTAAAGGTAACGTTTATTATCCTGCTGTCATAGCTGTAGTATGTAAAAAACTGGCTACCGCTGCCGTCATAGACCTTCAGCTGCGCAAGGAACTTGTCCGATTTTGTGACCACTGCCGCATAATCCGATCTGGACAGCTCCGCAAGGTAGATAACATCATCCGCCGTATTTGAGTAAATGTTTTTATACTTGCTTTCCAGTCGGAATTCCCTGCCGCCCTCGTCATAGATAAGCGCCTTGCTTCCGTTGACGCAGAGAATGGGGTTGGCAAAGGTGTGCTGGGATTCGTTCATTATCTTGCCGTCGGCGCTGTAAACATGGAATTTTGAATCGTCCAGCAGCGCAAGGCTTCCGTCCATATTCATCAGCTGATAGCCCATGCCTCCCTCGACCCTTATGGGGAAGCGCCCCTCCGCCAGCACCGCCGCATCTCTTTCGGCGATGTTTTCGGGTATCTGGGTCATGGCGTTTTTAAGATAGGGGTACCACCTTTCGTGGGTCGCCACAGCCACCACCACAACTCCCGTTATCAGCAGCACTATGAACACCTTTATAAGCAGATTTTTAGTCTGCTTGGCTTTTCTCTTTTTTCTAAGCTCGGAAATATCCGTGACCGCCATTTTTTTCGCTCCTTTCTTTTTAATATCCGTTCCATATTAATACTTCACAACCGAAAGTTGTCCGGATATTTCTTTGATTAACATAAATTGAAATCATGCAAAAAACGGCAGAATATTTGTTCTCTATCTCTTGCAGTTTCATAATATGGTAAGCCGTATTTTTTACATTGCTCTTTTATGCAGACGCTTTGTTCCACAATATACACTGCACCCTCCCGAAGTTCTTCGTCCGATTTGTAAAAGGTATAATCTTTTTCCGTGTCATATTTTTTTTGAATTGCAAACCGCTCTTCCGGTGTTACGTCAGACGTAATAAAATAGACAATTTCACAGTTTGCCCCATGGATATATTTCATGTAATCCTCCGGCAAAAGCTGGTACATATCCAACACCATACCCGGTTTAAACTCATCGTATTCGCCACTGTTCAACATTGCTCGAACAAAAGGCGCCATCTTACCGCTGATCAAGCGTAATGTATCCATAGAGGATAGTCCTGCAT
>CAMWLD010000036.1 GCA_947175005.1 uncultured Ruminococcus sp.
GGCAAGAAGCAAGAGGCAAGAAATAAAATTCTCTTAGTGCACAGCTTTTTGCTTTATAATCCGTATTACTGTTTTGATAATTTTATGAAATGCTTTTATTTGTTAATAGCTTTTAGTTAGTAACTATTAGTTATTAACCTTATGTTTCTATTATAATCCGCATTACACATTTTGTCAAGGGGATTTTGCAAATTATTTTATTTTTGGCAATTTGCACAATTTACGGCATAAAGCTCCATAAGATATTATTAACATTTTCTATATCTTGAGCTTAACAAACATTAAAAAATTCTTATGTAATTTTAATTATTCCGCTATTGATTTTTTTGGAAAAATGTGATACAATAGAAATGTAAACAGGAACTTAACGAGGTGAGCAGACTTGGATAATGAACTTACCGTGCAGGAGAATAAAAAAGGGCGGATAAAATCCAAAGTAAAAAAGTTCATAATAATAACCGCAGCATTGATACTTCTGATACCCGCCATACTGTATTTCGGCTTTATTATTTTAATGACAGCAGATACGCATTACTATATATTTACCGAGAAACGAACAGAACAAATGGAGGAGCGATTTCAAATTACGGTAACAGATGATGTAAAGCTTCTTCATTATGAGGACAGCAGCTTTTTGATTGCCGAGAACTGTACTTTGACGCTTGAAACCGAAGACTATGAAAAATTCATAAACAATAATATTAATGCAGATATTGAAGAAGATCCCTACGATAACGCAAGTGAAAGAATCTTGCATTATAAGTATGTACATAGCAACAGGGAAGTCACAATCTCTCCCTCAAAGCACAAAGGGAAGTATACTGTTACCATTCATTATTGGGCCTGATATCCGATACCGAGAAATTCCCTTTATTTATAAGCCTTATAAGCCAATATCCGACCTTTGAAAGGAGCGTGTTAAGTATGATGACATTCATTTTCTGGCTGGTCATTCTTGTGGCGGGAGTGCTGATAGAAGCCTCCACCTTTGCGCTGGTTTCCATTTGGTTTGCAGTGGGAGCGCTGGCAGCGGGAATAGCGGCACTTTTGGGCGCACCTGTAGGCGTGCAGACCCTTATATTCTTAGTGGTGTCTGTGGCAATGCTTATAATTACCCGTCCCCTGCTTAAAAAGCTTATGCCCCAGGGCTACATACCCACCAACGGCGAGCTGGACATAGGCAAGGCGGCAGTGGTGATAGAAAAAATAAGCGCCGCCGCAGGCACGGGCAGAGTCCGCTTTGACGGCGTGGACTGGGGCGCGCGCACCGAAAACGGCGCAGTCATAGACGAGGGCAAAACGGTCATTATCAAAGCCAAAGGCGCAGCATATGTGATCGTTGAAGAAATGCAGCAATGATCTGCAAAGCAGCGCATATCAATCTATAATTTTTTTACAAAGGAGAAATTTACCATGGGTGCAGGAGTAGCAATAATCATTATCATTTTAGCGGTCATTTTCATTTCGGGGATAAAGATCGTCCCCCAGGCGCAGGTCTATGTAGTGGAGCGATTGGGCGCATTCAGAGGCGCGCTGTATACAGGGCCTCACTATGTTATCCCCATTTTTGACAAGGTGGTAAAGAGGGTCTCCATTAAGGAGCAAGTGGTGGACTTTAAGCCCCAGCCCGTTATTACAAAGGATAACGTTACCATGCAGATAGACACGGTAGTGTTCTTCACCGTTACCGACGCAAAGCTTTACACCTACGGCGTAGAACGCCCCTTGTCGGCTATAGAGAACCTTTCCGCAACTACCCTGCGTAACATTATCGGTGAAATGGAGCTTGACGCCACACTTACCTCCCGTGACATTATCAACACCAAGATAACCGCCATTCTCGACCAGGCGACCGACCGCTGGGGTATCAAGGTAAACCGTGTGGAGCTTAAAAATATCCTGCCTCCCAGAGAGATCCAGGACGCCATGGAAAAGCAGATGAAGGCAGAGCGTGAGCGCCGTGAAAAGATACTCCAGGCGGAGGGTGAAAAGAAGTCCCAGATACTTGTGGCAGAGGGTGAAAAGGAGTCTAAGATACTCCGCGCCGAGGCGGAAAAGCAGGCGGCTATTTTGCAGGCGGAGGCAGAAAAGCAGGCTATGATACTTCGTGCGGACGCTGTAAGGCAGCAGAAGATACTGGAGGCAGAGGGTGAAGCCGAGTCTATCAGAAACGTACAGCAAGCCCTTGCGGACACTATCAAGCAGCTCAACGAGGCAAACCCCTCCCAGAGCGTTATCGCCATAAAGAGCCTTGAAGCATTCGGCAAGGCCGCCGACGGCAAGGCAACAAAGATAATCATTCCCTCGGAGATACAGGGTCTGGCGGGGCTGGCAGCTTCCCTTAAAGAGATAGCGATCGAAGATAAGAAGAATTAACAATCGCTGCCCGGCATAAATGCCCAACTTTTATGCCGGGCGGCTTTACATTATTAGCCTATGGATGTGATAATAAGTGAATGATGGATTTATAAGAACGGCAGCAGCGACAATTCCCGTAAAAGTCGCCGATTGCGAGTACAACGCCGACAGGATAATCGAAGCGGTAAAGGAAGCGGACGGCAAGGGCTGTTCGCTGTTGGTGTTTCCCGAGCTTTGCATAACGGGCTACACCTGCGGTGACCTGTTTTTGTCAAAGCGTTTGCAGGAGGGGGCGTTAAATGCCCTTTTCCGCATATTGAAGGAGACCGCCGACACAAAGACCGTATTTGTTGCGGGACTGCCCATAGCCCTTGAGGGAAAGCTCTATAACTGCGCCGCCGTCTGCCTCGGGGGAGATATTTACGGGATAGTCCCCAAAACCAATATCCCGAATTATTCGGAATTTTACGAAGCAAGATACTTTGCCCCTTACACCGACGCAGAGCTTAGTTATCGGTATATTTCCCTTTCGGGATATCCTCACCCCTCGGATGACAACTCGGAGGACGAATGCATGGCGGAGATACTGTTCGGCAGAATATTTTTTCAGTGTGGAAATTACCCCCTCTTCACCTTTGCCGTGGAAATATGCGAGGATCTCTGGGTGACTTCTCCCCCCTCGGTAAAATACGCCGAGGGCGGCGCACTCATAATCTGCAATCTCTCCGCTTCGGACGAGGTGATCGGCAAAAAGGAATACCGCAAAAAGCTCTGCGATATGCAAAGCGCCAAACTTGTCTGCGGCTATATCTACGCCGACTGCGGTCTTGGGGAATCAACACAGGATATGGTCTTTTCGGGGCACAGCATGATATATGAAAACGGCGCACTGATAAGTGAAGCCGCTCCCTTTTCGGGCAGCTTTGACAAGCACACAATTATTTACGCCGATATTGATCTGGAAAAGCTTTCGGGCGAGCGTATCAAAATGAACACCTTCCCCGGCGGTGCGCCGAATTTTGGTTCACCGAATTTTAAGAGAACCATTGCCGCTTTGCAAAACTTTAAAATAACGCCGCCGAGCTTTGAACCGAACAGATATTTCCCCAAAATGCCCTTTGTTCCCGCAAATAAAAGCGAGCGTGACGACCGCTGCCGTGAGATACTCACCATGCAGGCGGCAGGGCTTGCCACAAGGCTTCGGGCTATCGGCTGCAAAAAAAGCGTTATCGGGCTTTCGGGCGGACTGGATTCTACACTTGCCCTTATCGTTACCGTCCGTGCCTTTGATATGCTGGGACTGGACCGCAGCGGTATAATCGCCGTGACAATGCCCTGCTTCGGCACTACAAGCCGCACCAAGTCCAATGCGCTGATACTGGCGGAAAGCTACGGCGCACAGATACGTGAAATAAACATCAGCGAGACCGTCCGCAGCCATTTTGCGGATATAGGGCAAAGCGAGGACACCCACGACGTTACCTATGAAAACGCCCAGGCAAGGGAACGCACACAGGTCATTATGGACATTGCCAATCAGATAGGCGGCATCGTCATAGGCACAGGCGACTTGTCCGAGCTTGCCCTCGGGTGGGCTACCTATAACGGCGACCATATGTCCATGTACGGCGTGAACGCCTCCGTGCCGAAAACCCTTGTGCGGCATTTGGTGGACTATGAGGCAAGACAGAGTGAAGAACGGCTGTCCGCTGTACTTCGGGATATTCTCGATACCCCCGTATCCCCCGAGCTGCTTCCTCCCGACAAAAACGGCGAAATAGCGCAGAAAACCGAGGACCTTGTAGGACCTTACGAGCTGCACGACTTTTTCCTTTACTACACCGTTCGCTTTGGCTTTACGCCGAAAAAGATACTGCGCATTGCTAAGATCGCCTTTAAAAACGACTACTCCGACGACATCATAGAAAAGTGGCTGAGAGTATTCATCAAGCGGTTTTTCTCCCAGCAGTTCAAGCGTTCCTGTCTGCCCGACGGGCCTAAAGTGGGCAGTGTGACCCTTTCTCCACGCGGGGACTGGCGTATGCCCTCGGACGCTTCGGCTAATCTGTGGCTGGATTTTTGATAAATTACCCCAAAACCTAAGGAGCATAAAGGAATGAAGAAAATGAACATTTCAAAGATACTCGCCTTTTTACTATCCGTCACCGCAGCCCTTACAGCCTGTGATCTTCCAACGGAAAATACAGAGGACAATGTCACGGAAAACGTCACCGAACCCCTTTTGCAGTCTGTAAAGCTTCCCGGAGAAATGCGCGACATTACATCTATGGAGCTGACAAGCGAAATGACTATCGGCTGGAATCTCGGCAACTGCCTTGACGTTTGCATTGCCGACCGCGACGGAGACGGCACGGTGAATGAATCCCCCGAAAACGGCGTGGTAGACGAGACCCTGTGGGGCAATGCAAAAGCGACCCCCGAGCTTTTTGACATTATGAAAAGCGAGGGAGTAAACGCCGTTCGTATCCCCGTTACCTGGCGTGACCACCTGGGAGAAGCCCCCGACTACAAAATAGACGAAGCATGGCTTGACCGCGTCAATGAAGTGGTGGACTACGCTATTTCCCGGGATATGTACGCCATTATCAATATCCACCACGACGGCGGCGACGACGCAAAATTCGGCGCATGGGTAAGAAATGCCGCGAAGGATTATGACGGGTTCAACGAAAAATACACCGCCCTCTGGAATCAGATCTGCGAGCGGTTCAAGGACTATCCCGACAAGCTTATTTTTGAAAGCGCCAACGAAATAGGCTTTGACAATTTATCAAAGAATGAAGCATATGAGCTGCTGAATAAAATAAACAGCCGCTTTGTGGAAATAGTGCGCGGCAGCGGCGGCAATAACGATAGACGGCACTTGCTAATAGCAGGCTACTGGACAGACATAGCCGAAACCTGCGACAGCCGCTTTGTACTGCCCGACGACCCCGCAGGGCGGCTTATCGTCTCCGTCCATTATTATACGCCATGGCAGTTCTGCATTACGGGCGATATAAAAACCTGGGGGAGCGAGGGTGATATAGCGGAGCTTGACAATAAAATGGCGCTGCTTAAAAGAAATTTCATTGACAAGGGCATTCCCGTACTTATCGGCGAATACGGCTTTGCGGGAACAACATCTCCCCAAAGTCAGATAAAATTTTCGGCGGCAGTGACAAAGACCTGCCATGATATGGGCATTCC
The DNA here is from genome assembly GCA_947175005.1 of uncultured Ruminococcus sp. Taxonomy (GTDB): domain Bacteria; phylum Bacillota; class Clostridia; order Oscillospirales; family Ruminococcaceae; genus Huintestinicola. Next base: position 5,569 of record CAMWLD010000036.1, read on the forward strand.
CTGCTTTTTGTGGGACGACGGCGGAATAATCAACCGTGAAAACTTCCTTTGGCGCAATCCCGATTTAATGGCGGGAATAAGGAAAAGCATTGAAGAGTAAACCAAGAGGCAAGATGAACAAAATCATCTTGCCTCTTATTTTCGTGATTCGGTACGGCTACCCGTCAGTAAATTTCTTTAAAGTTCCCCAAGAACTTAAAATAGCTCATGCTGCTTTGCAGATCGTCAATAAACGCCGCCACCTTGCGGTTATTGCACGACCCCTCGAAATCCAGGAACAAAAGCGCCTCAAAATCCTTTCCCGCAAGAGTCCTGTTGGCGATCTTTTTAAGGTTAAGCCCGTTCACCGCAAACTTAGTCAGAGTGCGGTACAGCCCCGCAGGTGTATGGGGAACACGGAAAGCCACGGAAACCGTGTCAGCGTCCTCGGGAGCGCAGAAATTTTTTGAAAAACAAATAAACCGCGTAAAATTCGGATAAACGTCCGCAGCGTGCTCCTCCACTATCTTCAAGCCGTTCATTTCGGCGCACCGCTTTGAGCAAATGCAGCCAATGGCAGGGTCTGTGCTGTCCCGCACCATTTCCGCAGCCAAAGCCGTGTTTGCATATTCCACGCCGCTTAAATTTTTCGCTTTCAGAAATGACGAGCACTGTGCAAGAGCCTCCTTTTTGGAGAATACCCTCGTTACCCCCTCGGGGTCAACGTCCTGCCTTACCGCAAAGCAGTGAGTGATCTCCACACGAACTATGCTCGTTATGTAAAAATCATGGCTGCTCATAAGGTTGTAGGTTTCCTCCACCGAACCGACAGTGGAGTTTTCCAGCGGCAGAATGCCAAAATCCGCCCTGCCGCTTTCCACCAAGCCCACAACGTCCTTAAAATAATTCATAAAGCGAATAGGCTTATTTTCCCCGAAAAGCTTTATGCAGGCGCTCTCCGCATACGCCCCGCTCGTGCCCTGGCAGGCAATGACCACCGCCTTGTCGGGGTCGAAAACCGCAGGAGCAGAATAGTCCTTTTCCCTTGTCAGCTCCTCCGACTGAAGGCATTTGCTTATGTCCATTATTTCCGTAAACAAAACCGCCGAGGCCTCCGCCATATCCTCAGGGGCATTTGCCCTGATACGGTTTATTACCTCCTGCTCCCTGTCCGCCTGAATAATAGGCAGACCGTGAGCCTTTTTGTATGCCGCAACGTCCCTGCAAAGCTCCATTCTCCGCAGAAAAAGCTTTTGCAGATCGCTGTCAATGGCGTTTATCTCCTTGCGTATATCCTGTAAATCCATACTTCACCTCTAAAAATAATTATCGAAAAGTCAGCTTATATCTGCCAATTCCAAATATGCGCTGCCGTTTTCCGCAATGTAGGTCTTGCGCCCCTCAAGGTTGTTGCCGAGAAGCAGCTCAAACATCTCCGCCGTGGCCTCCGCGTCCGTGGGATTCACCTTTATAAGCCGCCTTGTATCGGGGTTCATTGTGGTAAGGCTCATCATGTCGGGGTCGTTTTCGCCCAGTCCCTTGCTTCGCTCCAGCTTGTATTTTTCGTCACCTATCTTTTCAAGGATAGCCGTCTTTTCCCTCTCGTCATAAGCAAAATAGGTCATATTTTTCGTGGTAATTTCATACAAAGGAGACTCCGCAATGTAAACATACCCTTTCTCTATCAAGGTAGGGGTCAGCCTGTATATCATAGTCAGCACCAGCGTTCGTATCTGAAAGCCGTCATAATCCGCATCCGTGCAGATAATTACCTTGTTCCAGCGGAAATTTTCCAGACTGAACAGCGACAAGTCCTTGTTTGCCTTGGTCTTGACCTCCACCCCGCAGCCAAGCACCTTTATCATGTTGGTAATGACCTCGCTTTTGAATATCCTGTCGTAATCCACTTTAAGGCAGTTGAGTATCTTTCCCCTTATGGGAAATATGGCCTGAAATTCGGAATTCCGTGCAATTTTGCATGAACCGAGCGCCGAATCTCCCTCCACAATGTATACCTCTCTGCGGCTTTTGTCACGGGTTCGGCAGTCCACGAACTTTTCCACCATATTTGCAAGGTCTATCTGCTTTGTAAGATTATTTTTCGTCCCCGCCCTTATCCTGTCTGCGGATTCACGACTGCGCTTGTTTATCAGCAGCTGTTCGCAAATTTTCCCCGCGTCGTCGGGATTCTCTATAAAATAGACCTCCAACTGACTTTTCAAAAAGTCCACCATATTGTCGTAAATAGCCTTGTTGGTGATAGCCTTTTTCGTCTGATTTTCATAGGACGTAAAATTCGCCGTGGAAAAGCCCGAATAAATAAGCACCAGGCTGTCGGCAATATCATCGTCCTTGATAGACTTTTCATTTTTCAGATATTTCCCGTTTGACTTCATATAATTGTCGATAGACGAGCGGAACGCCTGCCGCACCGCCTTTTGAGGCGCACCGTCATACTCCAGCAGACTGGAATTGTGATAATATTCCTGAAAGCTTACAGTCTTTGAAAAGGTAAACGCACAGGAAAGCTTCATTTTGTATTCGGGTCTGTCCTCGGCGTCCCTGCCCTTGCGCTCGCAGGAACAGAACTGCACCGCCGTCAGCGCGTCCTCCCCCACTATCTCGGTCAGATAGTCGGTGATACCGTTTTCGTAGTAAAAGGTCTCCTCCTCAAACTCCCCCTCCGTTATCTCCCAGCGGAAAACAAAGGTGACCTTGGGGTTTACCACCGCCTGCTTCTTCATCATTTCCCTGAAATATTCCTTGGGGATCTTAATGTCCGTAAATACCTCTCTATCGGGCTTCCAGCGCTGGCGAGTGCCCGTCTTGCGGGATTTTACCGCCTCTTTTTGAAGCCCCCCTATATTTTCGCCCTTTTCAAAATGGAGATTGTACTTGAACCCGTCACGAAAGACCTCCACGTCCATATATTCCGAGGCGAACTGGGTAGCGCAAGCGCCCAGGCCGTTCAGACCCAGCGAAAATTCATATTCATTGTCGCTGTACTTGCCCCCCGCATACATCTCGCAGTAAACAAGCTCCCAGTTGAACCGCTGCTCCGCCTGATTAAAGTCTACAGGGCAGCCCCGCCCGAAGTCCTGAACTTCTATCGACTTGTCGCTGTACCTTGTAACAATGATCTTATCGCCGTAGCCGTCCCTTGCCTCGTCAATGGAGTTGGAGATTATCTCAAACACCGAGTGCTTGCAGCCCTCCAGGTCGTTCGACCCGAAAATTACCGCAGGGCGCTTTCTCACCTTGTCAGGGCCTTTTAAAACCACTATACTTTCGTTGTCATACTCTTTCTTTTTAGCCAATTTTAACTACTCCTTCTGCTGGAAGCAAGAGGTTAGAGGCAAGAGGCAAGATTTTTCATTGCCCTTGACCCGCAGCTTGCTTTGCCAAATGTATAATATAGTCTTTTATTCAGATTATCTCCTGCTCTGATGCTCTGAACATTCGGAACTTTCTTGTCCTTCTGCCGGAAGCAAGAGGCAAGATTTTTCCTGCCCTTGACCCGCAGCTTGCTTTAAAAAATGCATATTATCAGACAGCCTAAAATCCTGCCGCCGTCGGCTTTTATTTCCTGTAACTTACATTCGGCACATTCTTATCCCTGTAATCGAGAATGTACTTGCACGCCGCAAACACCGCCCCGAAGAAAATAACAGGCCTCCAGTCCGCACGGCTGGGGTGAGAGGAAACATAGACCACCCTCGGCGCGTCCTTTTCGCCGATAGTGTAAACGTTGGCGGGAATGCCGTTTTCCACCAGCACCTTTGTAGGCTTAACGCTTACCAGCGTATTCAGCACAACGCCCCCCAGAAACGAGGAAACGCAGGCCGCCGCCGCAGTTTTCCCCACCGCCTCAATAACCTCTCTTAAGGTCTGCTCGTCCATATAATAACTGTTCATATGTTTTACTATCCTTTCCTTTAATTTATATGATATGCCATTTTTATCAAACCAATATGCCGCAGGAAACGGGGCTTATACCTTTATCTCCATGTAAAAATCGTCCATAACATAGCCGTTTCCTATGTCTGCGACCCCCTCGCCGACGGTTTCAAACCCCATGGCTTTGTAAGCCGCAATGGTGTTGTCATTGTGCTTGTTCACCGTCAGCCATACAGCGGTAAGCCTCTTGCTGCGGGCAATTTCCTTTATCTGTGCCATTGCCGACCTTGCGTATTTTTTCCCCCGCTCGGATTTGTATAAATACAGCTTCGATAAAAACAAACGCTCCCCGTCGGGCTTTACCGCCGTGTACCCCACGTCGCTGCCGCCTTTCTTGATAAAATAATAGCTGTACCCCTCATTTTTGATGTATTCCTTCTGCGCCTCGTAGGTGCAGAATTTTTCTATCATATATTCCGCTTGACCCTCGGGCAAACGCTCTGTCCAGTATTCTGTCCATATCTCCTCGGCAATGGCAGCCACCCGCCTAAGCTGATCGTCGCTTACAGCCTCCACCAGTTTTATATTTCCCGATTCGCTCATATTATTCGCCGTCCTCTTTCTCCGTAAATTTCCGAAAAACTCTTTTATTATAATTCCGCTTTCCCTTTCCATAACGCCGCCCACGATCCCGGGGCGGTATATCCCCCTGACCTTTGAAATATCCGCAGCCGACCCGCAAAATCCGCTTTTGTCGTCATACGCTCCGAAAATTATCCTGTCTATCCTTGCATTCACCGCCGCCCCCGCGCACATAGGGCACGGCTCTAAATTAACAAACATATCGCAGCCCGTAAGTCTCCAGCCCCCAAGAGTCCTGCAAGCCTTGTCAATAGCCTCAATTTCGGCATGGGCAATGGCATTTCGCAGCAGCTCACGGCGGTTTCGCCCCTCCCCCGCAATAAGCCCGTCCGCTCTCCTCACAATTACCGCCCCCACAGGGGTCTCCCCCTCCCTTGCAGCCTCTTTGGCAAGCTGCAAAGCCCGCTCCATGTAACGTGTATCTATATCCATATTCACAGCACCGAATTCATCATGGCAGTGATAACAGTGACCGTCAGCCAGGCAATTATCCACGGGCAAGTCACCATGCACATAACCTTTTCCTTGTTGGAAATGTACATTCCGTAAAATGGGAGATTTATCTTATTGCTGTGCTTGTACATAAACACGATCATTCCCGCCCCCCCGAACAGCAGGCAGAACATCACAATCAGCATGGAAATGTTAAGGTACATAGCAGGGTCTGTGCCCCCCAGCCGCAAAAAAGTCATGATATAAGTGCACGCCGAAATCACTATCCGCATAAATATCCCCGTAAGTATCGACCCCGAACGGATAACGAAAAACCCCACAATAAACGAATAAGTCAGCGTGAATATCCACGAATGCGTCCCGGGAGAGGAAAGAGCGGAAATAACGCTGGTAAATATCAGCGCACAGCCGTCCCCGAACTGCCGCAGGGTCTGCATAAACAGCCCCCTGTGGATTATCTCGCTTATTACCGGTATTATCACAATGTAAAGCAACGCCGACAATACCAAATGAATCTTCCCGTCGGGAATCCATATGGTGTTTCCCGTGTCAATGCTCAAAAATCCCAGCGCAAAGCTCTCCACCCCCGACAAAAGGGTCGTTACCCCGAATACAAGCATAGCCGCAGGCACAGCCGCCCGAAACATAGGCTTATTTGCCACCTTTACAGGCAGCATTACCTTCACAGGCATTCCCACCTTGTGAACAAGGTAAAACAGGGGAAGTATCCGTTTTACAATATTAACAATATATGACATTATCAGCGCAGGGGTCTCGCTGCCCATAAAGAAGCCGCCCTTAGCCAGCCCTATGAAAGCGCCCCCCACCCGCACATCCGAAAACAGCCATAAAATAGCCAGTTCAAGGAGAGCGAACATGGTAAGGGTCTTGCCCATGACCGAAGCAGTTCGTCCCATGGCGCTGCGTTCCTCTGCCAAGGGGAAATTGCCGATAAAGCCCTCGCCGTCCCGCCAGGTTATCTCATCGGGATTTTCCGCAAAATAGAAGCCCACGTCGGATCTATGCTCGATACGCCAGCTGCGGTAAAGCTCGTTATATTCGGCGTTCTGTATCTTCAGCGAAGCGATACGGTTATCGCTGCTTTTCTTTTTTTTCCCTGGCATTTACGCTGCGCCTCCTTTATAAATAAATTTAAGAATAATCAAAACATATCTGCTATTTTCCGCTCAAACGCCGCCGGGATTTCTTCCCCTCACACGCCGGGGAAATGGGCTTTGCTCCCTCTCACTCGCCGTGGGATTGGCTATCCACTCAAACGCCGTGGGATTGGCTTTTGTGTTGTTGAAATGCGTTCATTTGTTGGCAAATGTG
>CAMWLD010000037.1 GCA_947175005.1 uncultured Ruminococcus sp.
ACATAATAAAACACAAGGCAACCGTAAGAGCTACCGCTGCAAGGTTCGGGATAAGTAAATCAACCGTACATAAAGACCTCACCGAAAAGCTTCGCGACATAAGCCCCTCTGCTTACAGTCAGGTGAAAAGCGTGCTTGAGACAAACAAGCGTGAACGGCATATCCGAGGGGGACTTGCCACAAAGCATAAATATGAGGAACGACAAAAAAAGTCAAAATGAACCGTTTTTCGGGGAAACCTCCGCCGGGCTTGCAATAAAGTCCGTGCGGAGGTTTTTTATAAGGTATACCCCGCAAAGTTTTCCTCAACAAAATGTATTTCCCGCATAATATAAAAAAGACCGCATTTTATACAAACCGCTGCTGCAAAATAGGCATTCGCCGCCCCTAAAAATCATATATGCAAATTTTTAAGGGCAGCTCATGGCTATTTTGCTATAGCGGTTAGTATTAAAAAATCTAACAGCAAACGGAGGAATACATTATGAAACCGGAATATTATTTTTTGGGTTCATCCACTCCCACCGCCTTTGTGACCCCCATTGACGATCTTCTGAGCGACAGCGGGAACACCGTCTTTATCCTGAAGGGCACAGCGGGCAGCGGGAAATCCACCCTTATGAAACGGATAAGCAGCGCCTTTGAGGACAGTCCCAGAGAGCTTTATCTCTGCTCCGCCGACCCCTTTTCACTGGATGCCGTTTATTTAAAGGACAGAAAGGTACTTGTAATGGACGGCACTTCCCCTCATGCCCGTGACCCCGAATACCCCAAAGCCGTTCAGTCGATAATCGACCTGGGAGCATATCTGGAAGCCGCACCCCTGCGCAGCAAAAAGGAGGAAATAATAAACATCACCGACGATTATTCCGCATTCCATAAACGCTGCAAGCTGTGCCTTACCGCCGCATCTTCGGTCATCTCCGATATAATGAATGCCGCCGAGGGCGCAGCTGATATCAATAAGCTTAAAGCCTTTTCTCTGCGTACAGCAAAGCGGCTTATCCCCCGTCCCGAAAACGGACGCCCCAGGGGAAAGATAATCCGCAGGCAGCTTTCCGCAGTCACCATGGAGGGCTATAAGACCCTTGCCCCAGAAGTCCCCAATATCTACATATTAAATGACGAGCTGATGTTTGCCGCCGCCTATTTTATCGAAAAGACCGCCGAGGCTGCCGCCGCAAAGGGCTATGATGTTATAGTCAGCCGCTGCCTTATAGCAAGCGGTCAGCACCCCGAGCACCTGATAATTCCCGAGCTGGGGCTTGCATTCCTTACATCCTCCTGTCTTGGCAAGGTGACAGCCGACAGCCCGAAAAATCCCGTTAATATGAAGCGGTTTTATAAAAAGGGCATATTCCGTGACGACCAGCGTCTCAGCCACCGTCTGCGGTTCGGGAAAAAGGCTGTGTCCATTGTTTTAAAGGAGGCTGCCGCCGAGCTTACAGCCGCAAAAAAGCTTCACGATAAACTGGAGGAATACTATATCGCCGCCGCCGATTTTGACGGACTGAACAGACTTAGCTATAAAATTATTTCGGAAATAAAAAGCTTGTAATACCGAGCCTGATCTCTGCCCAAAAAGAGCCTTACATTCTGTCCAAGGAGTGTAAGGCTCTTTTATGATATGAATTTGTTTGAATCGGCTGTCAGCAGTGCGCTTTTTGATTACAGCAAACCGGGTTTTGACGGTTTAATATTTCACAAGCCTTTATAATATCCTGCTTTTGCAAGCCCTTTAATGCGTCTACAAAAACAAGACGGTTTCGCAGGTTCGGATCACGGGAATAATCATCTTGAAAACAGTCGTCTAAAATAACATATCTTTCAATATTCGGGTGCATTTGCAGATAGGCATTGATTTCCTCTGTCCTGCCGGTGTATTCTTCTCCCCATGGGGTAACGTCCACATCATTTATATTGTTGCATTTAAAAAAATCCAAAAGCATATCCCAGGTTTTTCCGCCCAAGCGGTGGCTTGATATGACTACCACTTTCGCTTTCATTCTGTGAACCAGTTCGCATATGTTTTCTCCTGCATTAGGCAGTAAGGTTTGGAATTCCGCCTCGGGGTCAAAAACATTCAACACCCCGTCAATATCAAGAAATACGGTAAGGGGGTGTTCATTCACCCGTGCTTTGACATATTGCAGCATTTCCCTGCACACAGCCTCGGTTGCGTGAATATCCCCCGCCAGTTCATCAATTATACGTTGCCCCTCCGAGACAGCCGCTTCATATTCTTCCTTTGTAAATTCGCCCGCCTTGTATGCCGTATCCAGTTCGTCTCTGTCGTCTATTATTACATCGCCGCTTGTTGTAAGCATAACGTCCAGATATTTGTCCCAGAAAGCAAGCACGCCGTCATCATCTGTTACCACCGAATCAATGACGTCAATATACCATGCCGACACATTTCCGTCCTCCGTAAACATAGCCGTAACCGAACGCTTCTTTCCGTCGGGGATAAGCGTAAGCCAGCACATTCCTTTGCCCGCTATGGGAACTCTTCCTGCCTTTTCAAAAAAATCCCAGTATAAATATTCCCCGTCCGTCAAGTCATTAAACGCTGCCCACCCGTGAAATTTATCGCATTCAATTCTCATCTGATAGTAGGGGAAATGCTGAAACACCATTTTCTTTTCCCTTGTCAGCCTTTTCTTGTTCATATAATACATCACACCTTTGTCTCATCCGCTGCCGCCGATACTTCCTCCCTGCCGGTATCGGTCTCCTTTACCCCCTCTGTGCTTTCGGGGATAAAGAGTATCTTTATAGTCATAAGAATCAGCTTTAAGTCCAGCAGGAAAGAGTACTGCTCGATATACATAAGGTCAAGCCGCAGCTTGTCATAGGGCGTGGTGTTGTACTTGCCCAGCACCTGTGCATAGCCCGTAAGCCCCGCCTGCACCTTGAGTCTGTAGCGGAATTCGGGCATTTCCTTTTCATTTTCCGCAGCAAGCTCGGGCCGCTCGGGACGGGGACCCACTATGGACATATCCCCCTTGATAATGTTGATTATCTGCGGCAGCTCGTCTATGCGCACACGGCGTATAAGCTTTCCCACAGGGGTTATCCTGTCGTCATTCTCTCCCGCAAGCCGTGCCACGCCGTCCTTTTCGGCGTCCACCACCATACTGCGGAATTTGTAGACATTAAATACCCTGCCGTCCTTGGTCAGCCTCTCCTGGGTATACAGCACAGGTCCGCCGTCGCACAGCTTCACGCAAAGGGCGGTTATCAGCATTACGGGGGAAAGCACAATAAGCGCCGTCACCGATAAAAGCAGGTCAAATGCACGCTTCATTATCGCCTGCTCCGCCGAAAGCCCCGTGTTCCTGCACACCAGCAGGGGAGTGTCAAACAAGTGTATCTGCTCCGCCCCTCTGATGATTATGTCCGTAAGCTTGGGGGTAATATAAATGCGCTTTGAGGCATTGAAGCAAATTTTCAGTATATCGTTCTTCCGCTCGCTGGGCACATCGCAGACTATCACCGCGTCAAACTCGTTTATCAGCTCTTCAATAACCGAAAGCTCCTCATCGCAGCTTATCGCCTTGCATATCATAAACCTGTCCTCACGCAGGCTCATTTTCTCCACCAAGCCCACCGCCTGGCGGCTGCCGTAGATTATCACCATTTTCCGCGCGCCGTAAACATTGGAATATATCCTGTTCCCCGCCAGCGCCCACAGCACTATTATCGCCACATCCACCGCTGTGATAACTACCAGCGGCAAGGGGGCTGCCACCTTTCTTTCCAAAAGGCATATCTGTATATAGGTTATGGCGTTTATGAACAGCATTGAAAGAGACTGGGAATAAATTATGTCCGACACACGCAGCAGACCTATCCGAAAGCCGTTGTAAATTCTGGAAAAGAGCATTATCAGCACCATATAAAGCGCTGCAATAAGCAGGTTTCCTTTCCAGCCGAACCAGTCCGCACGTATTCTTGTATCGTCCAGATTAAGGTTATAATATTTCTGCCACACGTACATATACACGCCCGTCAGCAGCAGCACCAGTACGGAGCATATAACGCCCATAATAAAGCGTTTGTATTTTTCACGCTTTTTAAGTACCATTTTCAAAATCTCACATTCAAAGCATTATTTGATGTTTTTTAAGCTTTTTTATATTATATCACACTTTTTTATAAAAATCAAGCATTTGTTTTTGTATATCAATTTAATACGTTAAATTAATGAAAAACGCCGTTTTTGTGAATGGGGTGATTTTTTTGCAAATTCCCTTGACATAAAATGATTTTTGTTATATAATAATAAATTAGAGTATTGATTTTCGGGAGGGAAATATTTCCCGCGAACACTTTATTAAATGTAAAAACAAATCACTGAAAGGAACGATTATAATATGTCAGTCAGAAAAATAAGAATGTCCGCAGAGGGGTACAAGGATCTTGAAAAGCAGCTGGAATTTTTGAAAAATGTCCGCAGGGCGGAGGTTGCCCAAAAGCTTAAAGAAGCCCGCAGCTTCGGCGACCTTTCCGAGAATGCGGAGTATGACGAGGCGAAGAACGAGCAGGCCATTCTGGAGGCGGAGATCGCAGATGTTGAGATGAAGATCAACAATGCGGAGATAGTAAGCGACGAGGATCTTACCACAGATGAAATAGGCGTCGGCTCTTATGTAAAGCTTAAAGATATGGAGTATGACGAGATACTGGAGCTTCAGATCGTAGGTTCTACCGAGGCAGACCCCGAAAACAACAAGATATCCGAGGACGCTCCCATTGGCATTGCCGCTCTTAAAAAGAGAGTGGGGGATATCCTTGAGGTGGACGCTCCCCAGGGGATAATCAAAATGGAAGTGCTGGAGATAAGCAAGTAAGCTTTGCTTTAGGCTGCGTGAAAGCGTAAAGGGAAAGGAGATATTAAAATGGCAGATGAAAATATTAACGGCAGCAATGCTGCCATTGTAAGCGATGACAATGTGTCCGAGCAGACGGAAGAGGATATCCACATATTAAAAAAGGTCCGTCTGGAAAAGCTGGACAGCTTAAAGGAGCGTGGTATGAACCCTTACGAGCAGACCCGCTTTGATTATGACATCAAAAACGCCGAGATACGTGAAAGGTATATACCCTATGAGGAGGACTTGAACGCCCGTTCGGGCGGGGACGCCGAGGCACTCAAAAGCCTTATGGCGGAAAACCCCATGAATGTAAAGATCGCAGGCAGGATAATGACCTGGCGGAATATGGGCAAGGCGAATTTTATTGACGTGAGAGACAACACCGACCGTATGCAGGTATATATCCGCATGAACGATATCGGCGAAGAAGAATTCAAGGAGTTCAAGACCTGGGACATAGGCGATATTGTAGGCGTGGAGGGCTTTGTGTTCAGAACGCGCACGGGCGAGGTGACTGTTCATGCAAAAAAGATAATTCTCCTGTCCAAGTCCCTTTTGCCCCTGCCAGAAAAGTGGCACGGCCTTAAAGACCAGGATATGCGCTACCGCCAGAGGTATCTTGACCTTATCTGCAACCCCGATGTTAAGGACACATTTTTAAAGCGCAGCCGCATTCTTTCCGAGGTACGGCATTTCCTGGACAGCAGGGGATATCTGGAGGTCGACACTCCCGTGCTTCACACTCTTGAAATAGGCGCGGCGGCACGGCCTTTCAAGACTCACCACAATGCTCTCGATCTGGATATGTACCTGCGTATAGAGACCGAGCTTTATCTGAAGCGCCTTATTGTAGGCGGTCTGGACAGGGTTTACGAGGTGGGCAGAATTTTCCGCAACGAGGGAATGGATCAGTCTCATAATCCCGAATTCACGTCTATTGAGATGTATCAGGCATACACGGATTATTTCGGTATGATGGAGCTTATTGAGCAGATGTACAGGGAAATTACCCTGAAAATCTGCGGCAAGGGCGTTATTACTTATCAGGGCACGGAAATTGACATGGAATCCCCTTGGGAAAAGCTTACCATGGTGGAAGCTGTTAAGAAATATGCAGGAGTGGACTATAACGACTGGGCAGACGACGAGGCTGCAAGGGAATGTGCAAAGGCTCATGATGTGGAAGTCGAAGAGGGGAAAAACGCCACAAAGGGTCATGTGCTCATAGCCTTTTTTGAGGCATTCGTTGAGGACAAGCTCATTCAGCCCATTATTATTTACGATTATCCCGTGGAAAATTCGCCTCTTGCAAAGCGCAAGCCCTCCGACCCTGCATTTACAGAGCGATTCGAGTATTTTATATATGCAAGGGAAATGGGCAACGCTTTCTCCGAGCTTAACGACCCCATTGACCAGCGGGAGCGGTTTGTGCGGCAGGTGGAGGCAAAGCGTGCTGCGGGTGCGAACGCCCAGGTTGACGAGGATTTCGTTACGGCTTTGGAATACGGTATGCCTCCCACGGGCGGGCTTGGCTTTGGGCTTGACAGGCTTGTTATGCTGCTGACCGACAGCCCCTCTATAAGAGATGTGCTGCTGTTCCCGACGATGAAGCCCATTGACTGATTTGTTATAAACCGAAAATTTGCGAGGCTGCGAGGCAGGGTGGCAGAGTCACCCTGCTTTTTTGTCGAATGCTGCGGTTTGCTTCTCTTATAATATAAGGATTACTTGGTAAATTTTGGCGTATTGTGGCATATATGCCCGGTAAATGTTTCCTTTTGACGTTTACAATCCTTATGAATATTAACTCCATATTGATTATTGATTAAATTACCGTGAAAATTTGAAAAAACACTTGAAAACGACATTGTGAATATGGTATAATTTTATGGATATAAACAAATACATTCGGAGTGATCCGAGGTATGGGAAAGGATCGGTCAGTTATGAAAGGCGACCTGCATATACATACCACATTATCCGACGGCTCTTTGGGAGTGGAGGAGGTCATTATTCAGGCAAAGCGCCTGGGGCTGGACTTCATCTCCATTACCGACCATGACACCATGGCGTCCGTTTCAAGGGCTAAGGTGCTGGGGGAGCGGTACGGCGTTCAGACTATCCCCGGGGTGGAGCTTACTGCCTGGGACAAGGAGCGGGGAAGAAAGGTGCACATTCTCTGCTATGCCCCCAAAAAACCCGACAGGCTGGAGGGCATATGCCGAAAGTGCAGCGAGATAAGGCGCTCCTGCTCCATTGAATCGGTGGAAAAGGTCACTAAGCTTTATCCTATCACTGCCGAGGACATTACAAAGCACGTCAGCGGCTCTAAGGGCATTTTCAAGCAGCATATTCTTCACGCTCTTATAGAATACGGCTACACCACCCATTTTTACGGCAAGCTCAATGAAGAGCTTTTTAACGAGAAAACGGGCAAGTGCACTGTGGAGAGGGAATATCCCGATGTGGGCTACATAATCGAGCTTATTCACTCTGCTGGAGGCGCTGCAGTGCTGGCTCACCCCATGGTTTACGATTCGGTTGAGCTGCTGGAGAGCATGGCGGAAAACGGCAAGATAGACGGCGTGGAGGTCTACCATTATTCCGCTAACAAGGCGCAGCAGGCAAAGCTTCTGAAGATCGCAGAAAAGTACAACCTTATTGTCACGGGAGGCTCGGATTTCCACGGGCTTTACAATGCAAAGCCTACATATCCCGGAAAATATACCACGGATAAGGAAAATATCGACAGGATATTGAAAATGTGCAAGAAATAAGTGACCGCCCCTATGGGACGACCCTTTGCGGAGGAAAGCTCCCGTAAGGAAAAGTTCCGCAGGGACGGCATTCGGATAACTTAGGTAACAGGAGGATAAAAAAATGACTATCGACTACACACCCAGGGGAGTTTGCTCCCGTAAGATCACCGCGGAGGTAGAGAACGGGATAATCAAAAGCGTTCGCTTTGTGGGCGGCTGCAACGGCAACACCCAGGGCATATGCCGCCTGGTTGAAGGCATGAAAGCAGAGGAAGCCATAAAGCGCCTGGAAAACATCAACTGCAACGGCAAAGGAACTTCCTGCCCCGATCAGCTGGCGAAGGCGCTGAAGTCCGCTTTGCAGGAATAAGCATACGGTAACACGGTAACACAGCATATGGCAGGCTTAATTTCAACATTCGGCACGCCCGGAAAGGCGTGCTTTGTTTTACAGGTGATATTGTGTGCACTGCTGGCGGCGGGGTTTCTGCTTTTCCTGCTGTCGGGGGTGTTCACAAATTTTAATATAGGGAATCTGGCAGGGTGCGTTCTTTGCGGCGGTGGACTGCTGCTGACGGTTTTTCACAAAAGGGCGTGGGAGATCGTGCGGCAAATGCAGGGGAATGCCATAGGCAGGGCGGTTCTTGCAGGTATAGTCACGTTTTTCATTGTCTGCATAGTCACGGGTATCATTATTTCCGTTCTTATGATAAGGGCGGCGGACAGGAACATTCCCGACTGTGGGACAATTATAGTTTTAGGGTGCAGGGTCAAGGAAAACGGTCCTTCACTTATGCTGCAAAAGCGGATAGAAGCGGCTTACAAATATCTTGCGGAAAATGAAAACGCCGTCTGCATTGCCAGCGGCGGGCAGGGGGCTGACGAGCCTATGACCGAGGCTGCCGCCATAAAAAATGCCCTTGTGGAAATGGGCATTGACCCCGAGCGGATAATAGAAGAGGACAGGTCGGAAAACACCTTTCAGAATATCCGCAATTCCTTGGAAATAATGGACGGCAGGGGTCTGCCCCGCAGGGCGGTCATAGTCACCAGCGAATTTCATCAGCTGCGGGCGCATATCCTGGCTTCAAAGCAGGGGCTTGAAGCGGGGGCAATAAGCAGCGCAACCAATATTTTCCTGCTGCCCTCATACTGGATAAGAGAATGGTTCGGGGTAGTTCATGAGATCGTTATCGGGAGGAAATAGGCTCAAAGGCTTTGCAGGCGGTCTATCGCAAAAAAAATACCGAAAATATAGAGCTTTACCGATTATTGCCTCCTGCTTCCTGCCTCCTATCCTCCTGCCTCCTATCCTCCTGCCTCCGGCAGCAAAAATATCTTTATATTGAAAATATTATTAAAAAAAAGTTAAATATGAATTTACCCTATTCACATACAGGGGAAAATGTGATATACTTATTATTGACGATATTTATGGGACGGTATTTTGGATAAATTATTATAAAATGTTGGATATAACATTAATATATAACAAATCTAAACCATGGCGTGGGAGCATGATAGTGTATGGATAAGTTTTCAGCAACGAAGAATAAAGCTTTGAATAAGTATTTCGAGCGTATGAACGATATGCAGCGGCAGGCTGTTTTTGCAGTGACGGGGCCTGTGCTGGTGCTGGCAGGGGCGGGCAGCGGTAAAACCACTGTGCTGGTGCACAGGATAGCAAATATGATCCTTTTCGGCACAGGCTGTGAAAGCAAAAAGGCTTATGCGGGCGTGCCGGATGAGGATATAGATTTTTTGGAAAAGTACGACGGGGATAAGTCTGCGGAGAGTGTGGGCAGGCTGCGGGAGATAGTTGCGGAAAATCCCGTGAACCCCTGGAATATCCTTGCTATAACCTTTACAAACAAGGCTGCAAAGGAGCTGCGGGAGCGGCTTTGCGCTATGCTTGGGGAGGACGGGGAGAAAATAAATGCGTCCACATTCCATGCCGCCTGTATGAAGATACTGCGGCGGGAAGCGGACAGGATTGGCTATGACCGTTCCTTTGTCATTTACGACAGCGACGACAGCCAGCGGCTTATAAAAACCGCCATGGAGGCTTTGGATATTTCCGATAAGGCTTTCCCGCCCCGCTCGGTGGCGGCTGCCATATCCTCCGCAAAGGATAAGCTCATTACCCCCGAAATGTTCGAGGCGGACGCTCAGAGTGCGGCGGATTATAAGAAGATAAAGCACGCGGCTATTTATAAGGTATATCAGGAGCGTTTAAAGGCTGCCAATGCGGTGGATTTTGACGATATAATCATGCTGACGGTAAAGCTGTTTGAGGAAAATCCCGATGTTTTGGAGCATTATCAGAATCTTTACAAATATATTATGGTGGACGAGTATCAGGATACCAATACCGCCCAGTACCGCCTTATTTCCCTGCTGGCGAAAAAATACGGCAATCTGTGCGTGGTGGGTGACGACGACCAGTCCATTTACAAATTCAGAGGGGCGACTATTGAAAATATCCTTTCCTTTGAGGAGCAATTTAAAGGCTGCCGCACTGTTTACCTTACACAAAATTATCGCTCCACGCAGAATATCCTTTCCGCTGCCAACGGCGTTATAGCCAACAATGAGGCAAGAAAGGCAAAGGAGCTTTGGACGGATAAGGGCAGCGGCGAGCTTGTGACCCTTTACAAATCCCCCGACGAGCAGCGTGAATCGAGCTTTGTGGCGGACAATATAAAGGCAGGCGTGGAGGAAGGCAGGAAGTACAGCGATTTTGCGGTGCTGTACCGTTTGAACGCTCAGTCAAACGCAGTGGAAAAGGCGTTTTCCCTTAAAGGCATTCCCTACAGGGTCGTGGGGGGGCTGAGGTTCTATGACCGCAAGGAAATAAAGGACGTTCTGGCGTATCTGTCGGTTATCAGCAACCCGGGGGATATGCTGCGGTTCAAGCGTGTGGTGAACGAGCCAAAGCGGGGGATAGGCGAAAGCACTATTTCTATGATAGAGCAGATCTCCATTGATATGGGTATTCCTCCCGTGGATGTAATGCGCAGGGCGGAGACTCTTGCGCCTCTTGCAAAAAAGGCGACCTCGCTTATGAAGACCGCCGACCTGTTCATGAATCTGGCAGAGGCGGCAAAGGATATGCCTCTGGACGAACTGTTCACTCATGTGATCGAAAAAACGGGTTATCTTACGTCCCTTAAAGCTCAGGGGGAAGAGGGCGTGACCAGGATAGAAAACTTAGGGGAGCTTAAAAGCAACATCACGGCTTACATGGAAAGCAAGGCGGAGAATGAGGAAGAGGCTACGCTGTCGGGCTTTTTAGAGGAAATTTCCCTTTACACGGACGTTGACAAGCTGGCGGCGGACGAGGACGCAGTCAGCCTTATGACCATACATTCCGCTAAGGGACTGGAATTCCCTGTGGTGTTTATCGTGGGTATGGAGGACGGTATCTTCCCCGGCAGCCGCAGCATGGACAATGCGGAAAATCTGGAGGAGGAGCGCAGACTTGCCTATGTGGGATATACGAGGGCAAAGGAAAAGCTTTACATTACCCACGCCCAGCAGAGAATGCTTTTCGGCTCGACACAACGGAATTTCCTCTCGAGGTTTGCCAAGGAGATAGACAAGGAATTTATAGAAAAGATAGACGACACGGTTACCGCTGTGCGCAAGGCGGACAGCGAGAACGTCACCACTGCTCACAGCTACACCATACAGGCGGAGCTTGCTAAGAAAAAGCTGGAGGCAAGCCATAAAAACGCTCCGGGAGACTACAAGGCGGGGGACAGAGTGCGCCACAACAAATTCGGCGAGGGGACTATTATTTCCTCCACCCCCATGGGCGGCGACTTTATGCTGGAGATAGCCTTTGAAAGCATTGGCACAAAGAAGATAATGGCGAATTTTGCAAAGATGACTAAAGTGTAAAAGTTAATGGGGCGGGAGGCTTGTTATACTTACAAGCCTCCCGCCTTTTCAAATGCATAATTAACGGGCTTGATACAAGTATTTCCGAAAAAAGAGAAATACTGTCATATTAATTTATTTATGTATATGGAGGAACTTGAATATGGACTGGCTGTTTGAAATTGATAATAATATCTGTGATCTGAGAGCCGCAGGAATACTTATCAAAAACAATAAAATTGCAGTTCAAAGAGATAAAGACGGAAGCGAATATGCGATACCGGGCGGGCATGTCAAAATAGGAGAAACCACGGAAGAAGCGCTTATTCGTGAGTACAAAGA
>CAMWLD010000038.1 GCA_947175005.1 uncultured Ruminococcus sp.
GTGAGGGACTCGAACCCCCGACCTACTGGTTCGTAGCCAGTCACTCTATCCAGCTGAGCTAACAACGCACGTATTAATTGCATAAATTATTATATCACATTTATCACCCGTTGTCAAGAGTTTTTGGAAAAAAATCGGAAATTTTTTTGTCACTGTCCGAAAAAGCGGTTAATAAGGCGCAAAATTGGTATAATACCCGAGCTGCTTTGGAATAATATTATAAAAAATTTCCGCACAAAAAGCGGACAGGAAAGGACAAAAATAAATGGAAAAAATCGCTTTTTTCGACACCAAGCCCTATGACCGTGAAAGCTTTGACAAGGCAAACAAGGGCTATGATATTCACTATTTCGAGGATAAGCTTACTGCCGAGACCGCTCCCCTTGCTGCGGGGTGCAAGGCGGTATGCGCTTTTGTGAACGACACGATTGACAGCGCTGTTATTGACACATTGTGCGCGGGGGGCACTAAGCTTTTGCTTATGCGCTGTGCGGGGTACAATAATGTTGATCTGAAATATGCGGCGGGCAAGCTGGTGGTGCTGCGTGTGCCTGCATACTCCCCTTATGCAGTGGCGGAGCACACTATGGCGCTGATACTGCTGCTTAACCGCAAGGTGCACAAGTCCTACATCAGGACGAGGGATTTCAATTTCAGCATTAACGGGCTTACGGGCTTTGATCTTCACGGCAAGACTGCGGGGGTCATAGGCACGGGAAAAATAGGTCAGGCGTTTATTGACATTTGCCTCGGGTTCGGAATGAAAGTAATAGCCTTTGATCCTTTTCCCAATGAAGAGCTTGCGAAAAGCAAGGGATTTACCTATGTATCGGCGGACGATCTTTTTGCGGGGAGCGATATAATTTCCCTGCACTGTCCTCTTACTGCCGAAAACAAGCACATCATCAATGAAGAAAGCATTAAGAAAATGAAAAAGAGGGTGTTTATTGTCAACACCTCCAGGGGGCAGCTTATTGACAGCGAGGCTTTGCTTCATGCTTTGCGTGAAAAGAGGATTGCTGCGGCGGGGCTTGATGTATACGAGGAGGAAACGGATATTTTCTATGAGGACCGCTCGGCGGATATTGCTCATGATGAAACGTTATCCTTGCTGGTGTGTATGCCAAATGTTATTATAACCTCTCACCAGGCGTTTCTGACTGAAGAGGCGCTTTCCGCCATTGCGGCCGTCACTCTTGCAAATGCGGATGAGTTTTTCGGGGGGAAGGGTGAGTACAGTAATGAGATAAAGATGTAATACTGATATTATGGACAAGAAATTACCGCCGGAAACATTCGCTATGTTGTATCACAGCGTTAGGTTTTCGGCGGCACGGTTATTTTATAAAAATTTCCCTTAACCGACGTCTTTCGCATTTATTATATTCCGACAGGCTTCACGGCTTACCTCTTCAATAAAGGTGTTTCCGCCCGATGTCATGGAAACATAGCCGTCGGGGAACACGCTGACGGTCGCAGTCAGTCCGTTTTCGGAGTAAAAGACCAGTGTGCAGCTTTCACGTTTGCCAAAATCCTCCCGTGTGTCGAAGCCTGCTTCGATAAATTTACCGTCCATTATTGCCTGCACAAAGTCCGAACAGTCTTCCGAAAGAGTTTCTTCATAGGTTTCGCCGTTTTCGTCACTGCGCATTATGTGTATTTCGGCGTATTCGTCAAGTTGCAGACGGTCTTTGAAAAGGTCGCTGCCCTTGTTTACAATAATACCGCTTAGCTTGTCAAACACGATAAAGCCGTAATATGTTTCGTCCATTGGCTCGATATACTGTTCATATTGAACGCACACTCGGAAATCCGTGTCATAACCCGTCATACTGTATATTGTGCCGTTTATGTTGTCGTCTGTATGGCTCAGTTTGCTGCTGTCCTCCGACCAAAATACTGCACGGTTGCTGTAGACATCTGCAAGCCCGCTTTCCTTTAATTCCTCCACAAATGCTTCAATATCGGCTTTTTCGGGTGAGGATATTTCATATGAGGACGTATAGATACTGCCGTTATAATACAGATAGGAAAAGGGAAAGAGGACTTCGGCGTTTTTTACAAATACATATCCGATCTGACGTTCTGGAATGGGCGGATAGTAAATGCCCACGGGTTCTGCGGCGGTTACGGTATCTTCCGTATTTGAGGTTTCTGTTATTTGATAGGTGTTATCCTGCACTGTGACCTCAAGGGTTTGTTCGGTTGATATTCCTGTACCGTCCGCATTACAGCCGACTAATATACAAGCTGCAAGCAAAGATACCGCTAAAAAATATAACTGCTTTTTCATATATCACCATTCATTCGGGCAAATAATTATGGCACAGGCTTTTCACCGTCCGAAACGGTGGAAAAGCCCATGCCGATAGGCGCCGCTAAGATCAATATATCAATAGGGAATAATGCTCAAGAGCACACCTGCCGCAACCGCCGAGCCGATAACGCCCGCCACATTGGGACCCATAGCGTGCATGAGCAGGAAGTTTGTGGGGTCGGCTTCCGCTCCCACTTTCTGGGACTGCCTTGCTGCCATAGGAACTGCCGACACGCCCGCAGAACCGATAAGGGGATTTACCTTGCCCTTTGTAACAACGCACATAAGCTTGCCGAAGAGAACTCCCGTTGCAGTGCCCACCGAGAACGCCACAACGCCCAGGAGAATTACCTTGAGGAATGCCATTGTTATTACCTTGGATGCTACTGTGGTAGCGCCTACGGAAATGCCGAGGAAAATGGTGATAATGTTCATAAGCTCGTTTTGAGCGGTCTTGCAGAGGCGGTCAACCACGCCGCTTTCCTTAAAGAGGTTGCCCAGCATGAGCATACCCACCAAGGGAGTTGCGGAGGGCACCAGCAGGGAAATGATGACTGTTACGGCAATGGGGAAGATGATTTTTTCCGTTTGTGAAACGGGTCTTAGCTGCTCCATTCTTATTTTCCGCTCTTTTTCCGTGGTCAGCAGCCGCATAATGGGGGGCTGGATAAGGGGGACGAGAGCCATATAGGTATATGCCGCAAGGGCGATAGTTCCCACTTCTACCTCAAAGCCGCCTGCGTTTAAAAGCTTACTGGATACGTAGATAGCTGTAGGGCCGTCTGCGCCGCCGATTATGGAGATAGCTCCCGCTTCGTTGGCGTTGAAGCCCAGTGCCGCAGCTCCGATAAATGTAAGGAATATGCCTGCCTGGGCGGCTGCGCCCAGCAAAAAGCTCTTGGGATTGGCTATAAGAGGCTCAAAGTCGGTCATACAGCCTATGCCGAGGAATATGAGAGCGGGGTATATTTGCAGCTTGACGCCGATATACAGCAGATCAAGCAGTCCGCCGTCCTGCAATACCCTGCCGTAGTTGATGTGCTGGCCGTTTTCGATATTCCAAAGCTCGGGATGATACATTTCCGTGCCGGGGAGATTGGTCAGCAGCATACCGAATGCTATAGGCAGCAGCAGCAGCGGCTCAAACTTATGCTTTATTGCAAGATACAAAAACAAAAACGCAATGAGTATCATGACCACATTTTCAATGCCAAGTCCCGCCAGTCCCGAGGAGGCTGCCAGGTCCTTTATGGTCTGAATAAAAATATCAAACATATCAAAAGAGTCCTCCTATATTAAAATGAGCGTGTGGATTCGGCCGCCGCCGCTGCTGCCCAGGCGTTTCGGGCGGGCTTTTTGCGGGTGGGGGTAATGCTCTTTATTTGCAAGGCTGTGCCGCTTTCCTGCGCCATCATTGCCACGGCTGCGGATATTACCGCTATTACCTCGTCATCATCCGCTCCCGTTCCTGCCGCGCTTACAGGGGCGGAAACTGCGTTTGCAGCGTTAGCAACATTTGCTGCGCTTTCTGTTTCCGTCTGTTTATTTCCCTTGATCGCCTCAAAGACCTTACCCATGAGCCATACCATGAAAATAAGCAATATCAGCGCAACAAAAACTATTACCAGTCCCGAGATAACCACTGCGCCCACATAGCTCCATTCCATCTCCATCATATACCAGTCCTTTCCGATGCTGCCTTGCGGGTCATGCAAGCCCTGCAAAACAGGCAAATTTCAATAACTCTTTTTATTATACTACATTTCCGAAAAAAAAGCAAGAATATTTTGCAAAATTTTTTAACAAAATTATGAACGGTTATTTTTCCGTGCGGTTTCAGTAAATTCCTTGACAACCCTGTCAAAAAATGCTATAATGGAAATATTCCCAAAAATGCAAACATCAACAGGAGATGAATTTATAAAATGAGTAAGATAAAAGTCGGATTTATCGGCACGGGCAATATGGGCGGGGCTATTATCAGGGGACTGCTTAAAAGCGGAAACGCCAATGTATGTGCCTATGACCCGGACAGGGAAAAGCTTGCCGCTCTGGAAAAAGAGGGGGTAAAGGCTGCCGCTTCGGGGGGAGAGCTTTGCAAGGAATGCAAGTATATCGTTCTGGCGGTAAAGCCACAGGTATTTGACGCTGTGCTGCCCGATATAAAAGACTTTGTGAGCGGGGAAAATGTTATAATTTCCATTGCCGCAGGGATAACCGAGGAATATATCCGTCAGCAGACCATTCCCGAAGTGCGCACGGTCATTGTTATGCCAAACACACCTTTTCTGCTGGGCAAGGGCGCTACGGCTATGGCTAAGGGCGAGTACACCTCGGAGGAGGAATTCGAGACGGCGGCGGGCATTTTCCGCACGGGGGGCACGGTGGAATTTGTGCCCATGGACAAGATGAAAGAGGTCATTGCCGTAAACGGCAGCTCTCCTGCTTTCATTTACCTTTATGCAAAGGGCTTTATTGATTATGCGGACAGCGTGGGCATTGACCGTGAGGCGGCTCTGCGGCTTTTTGCGCAGTCGCTTATAGGCTCTGCCGCAATGATGACGGATTCGGGGAAGTCCATTGACGAGCTTATCAAAATGGTATCCTCTCCCGGAGGCACGACCCTTGCGGGGCTTGACGCTCTTTACGAGGGCAAGCTCACGGAAATTGCCGACGACTGCTGCAAGCGCTGCACCAAGAGGGCATACGAGCTTTCCAAGTAAATTTACGGTCATAATAAAAAAATCCCCCGCATATAATTGCCTTAAGGCAGCAAAAAGGCAGTGTCATTTATGACAATGTCATTCATGACAAGTGCCATTTTGTTAAAATGCAATTTAGAGGCAAAACGGTAAGGGTAATATCTAACCTCTTACCTCTAACATCTAACCTCTAAAAGGGGAGTGTTGAAATTGACGGTAAATGTAAGGAAAAAACGCAGGTACACCATTTTAAGCCGACAGACTGCACCGGGAAAGCGGATAATCGTTCAGAGAGGCGGACGGCGGCTGTATACGCTGCTGTCGGCTGTTACGCTGCTGGGTGTGCTGGCGGGCACATTCTGCGGGTCGGGTGCGCTGCTTTCGGAAGCGGTGTCTGCCCATGGAGGCGGCGGCTTTATAAGGACGTTCCTTGACAGTCTTGCGATACTGGCGATATACACGGGGCTGTGCTTTTTCGGGGGGCTTTCCTCGGCGGGTGCACCTTTGGGGTATCTGCTTTGCTTTTTCAAGGGACTGGGCACGGGAGCGCTGTGCGCGTGCATATTCTCGGGAGGGACGGCAAATACTCCTTTGAGGGCGGCTGCCGATATTCTTCCCTTTGAGGCTATGAGCATTGCGCTGCTGATTTTTTCCGCAAGAGAGAATGTGCGTATGTCGGAAATTACCCGAAAAAGAACCTTTGAGGATATTTCCGGGGATAATGCCTTACGCAAAAACGCCGACCTTGGGCTTTATCTGAAAAAATTCGGTGTTATCTCTTTGGCGGCAATTGCCGCTGCGGCGGCGGACGGGCTTATAGGGCTTCTGATAGCTTTATGACAAGAGCGCAGTAAACTTATTTAAAATATTATGGAATATAAAAAGCATTCAGCCGGATAGTTTTACGAGGGCAAATTTTTGAGGCAAGTTTTTGCGGCAAGTTTTGCCAATGCTTTCCGGCTTATGGTAGGAGTTGTAAAATTTGGCATTTTTAGGTTTCGGTGCAGATTACGAAAAGGCAGGGCAGGGGATAGCCAAGGGCGCGCCCCGCAAAAAGCCCTTTTTCGAGTTTTTGGATATGTATTTCGGGCGGTTTTGGAAGATGTTGAAGCTAAGTCTGTTGACTACGCTTTTCTGTCTGCCCATTGTTACGATAGGCCCTGCGCTTACGGGCATGACAAAGGTGCTCAAAAGCTATTCGCTGGACAAGGACACGTTTATGTGGCACGACTTTATAAAGGGCTTTACGGGTAATTTAAGGCAGTCGCTGCCTGCGGGGCTTATTGATATACTGTGCATGGTGTCGCTGGTGTGTGCGCTGAATGTTTACCCTGCTTTGGCGGAGTCGGGGGGAGGAAATTTCTATTATGTGCTGTGCGTGATCTCCGTAAGCTTTGCGCTGACGGTGTTTATGATGAATTTTTATGCATTCCCCATGATAGCCGCTATTGATCTGCCCTTTAAAAGCATTATAAAAAATTCCTTTTATCTTGTTTGCTTAGGGCTGAAAAAGAGTGTGCTCACGCTGGTCATTATAATGCTGACTATTGCTTTGCTGGCGGTGGGTACGGTGGTAAATCCTCTCACGCTGGTGCTTGTGCCTTTATGGGCGGTGTCCTTTATGGGGTTTGTGTCGGTGTTCAACAGCTATCCGCTGATACAGAAATATGTAATAGACCCTTATTACGAAGAGCGGGGGGAGACAAATCCCGAGTATGATTATCTGAAGCCCCTGGACGCAGAGGACGCTGTTTTCCTTGACCGCGGCGGCGAGGAAGCCCCTGTGGAGGGCAGCAAGGAAAAGAAGAAAAAGAAAAAAGGGAAAACTATAAGCTGACAATATATTAAATGATTGCATTTAATATACAAGAGGCAGGACGAAAAATCCTGCCTCTTAGCTTTATGTATTTTCATTCATGTATTTGAGGACCCGCTCGTCCTCGGAATCACAGGAAACGGCGGTTATGCTGCTATAGGCTACCGCTGTGCAGCAATCGCTTTTGCCGCTGCACGTCAGCGTATCTATAATCGCAGTTTCCGCTCCCGTCTCGATAACAAAGCCTCTGATGTCGTTAAAGCCGCTGTCATACTGCTCAATGGCTACGGCAAGGCGGTTTTTGCAGGCATAGTCAAGCAGGGAGAAAACAAGATCTTCGCCGCCTATATTATCGGCTTCTTTGTTATCCTCAAAACGGGCGCTTAAAATACGGATGTTTTCAAGATAGTATCCTCCGCATTCGGTACTGAAAATATTTTTTGTTTTTATAAGCCTGAGGCCGTCATAGCCGCTCTTTGAGGAATAGTCGTGTAAAATAATGTCGTCCTCCGTCATGGCAATGACCTTGCCTGCCTTAAAGCTGTCGGTCTCGTCGGTATGGTCATAGACAGCGATCATTTCTCCCGATTCAAGGGAAAATTTCAGCATATCAATGATATAGCTGTTATTTTCACCCGCTTGCGCTTGGCGGAATTCGAGGAAACGTGAAACAACGGGGTCTGTTTGATTTGTGTTCATATTCGGTCACACTCCTTTTTGAATTATCTGTACAGAAGATACTGCAATAAAAGCAATATAATGATATGCCCCGGGTAAAAGGCATAGCAAACAAATCGGAACGCCTTATTATGAAAGCCCTGCCGCCCTTTATACAGCCATATGGGAATAAGCGCAAGCAGTGCAAAGCCCTGCTGAACAAATTCTATTTCATGCCCCGAAATACTCAAAACATAGCTGTAGCCTCCAAGCATTTCAACATTCAAAATATAAAGGCATATAAGCTGTATTACGCGGTTTTTCGGGGTTCGTTCTCTGAAAAAATAAAAGATAAGGACGGTAAGAATGCCCTCTCCGTAATAATCGGTCATAGTCGCATATCCGAGCACGTATCCGAAAATGATAATGCCTGTGCACAGCACGGCTGCCATGACTTTTTTAAAACGCGCCCTGCATTTTTTCATAAGGGCGATAAGCAGCAGGCTTTCCAAAAACGTCCAGAGGACATTCTGGTGATAGGGATAAAACGCACTGCCGCCGTACATCAGGTTGAACGGTATTTCGGTCAGGCAAGCCCACAAAAATATACGCAGCATATAGCGGCGCAGATCATGGGTATAAAAACAGCCCTCTGCGATCATGAATGCAAATATGGGATATGCCATACGCCCAATGCAGGTCAGCCATTCCGATCCGGAATAAAGCACTGCCCATAAATGGTCGCACAGCATAAATGCCATTGCCAGCAGGTGAAGCGTAAATGAACTTATGTCAAGTCTCGGTTTTTGAGTTGTACTGTTCACATCATAACCTCATTGTTAAATTTACACATACCGTACCCTTGCTTTCCCCTTGATGAGCCTTTTTTATTCTGCGATAACGCAGTTCTTCCCGCCTCTTTTGCCAACATAAAGCCTGCTGTCGGCAAGGGTGATTATATCCCCGGGGAGCTTTGCTTCGGTGCTGTCGGCGGCGCTTATGGTTATTGTGCAGTGAATGGGGGTGCCGTTATGGCTTATGGGCAGCTCGTCGACCACCTTGCGCAGTCGCTCCGCCACCTGGGCTGCGGCGGCAAGCTCGGTGCCTGTGGCAAGGATAAGTATCTCCTCGCCTCCCCAGCGGCAGACATAGTCGCCGTCACGCAGGCTTTCGGTCAGGGCTGCCGAAATGCTCTTTAGCACCTCGTCCCCTGCATCGTGGCCGTATGTGTCGTTCACCTTTTTAAAGTCGTCTATATCGCACATTATAAGAGAATATATCTTGCCCGACAAAACGGCAGTGTCCAAAAATTTCGACATACTGCGGCGGTTATAAAGCCCCGTAAGTGCGTCCACGCCTGCCATTTTATCCAGCCGTTCGTTCTGCTCCTCCAGCTCTGCATGGGAATACTGCATTTCCCGCAGGAACAGCAGGGAGAAAAACAGCAGCATTACAAAGGTTATAAGGGAATTGTATATGTAAATACACGCTGCTGCCGTATCGCTTATTTTATAGACAGGCTCTATATTATGGGAAATTATTTTGCAGCTGATAAACACCAGCGACGCTCCCACGCCCACCGTCAGGGATTCCTTCAAAGTATGCCCCTCGGTAAGGGAAAAATGCATATAAAAAACCATTGGCGTTATGGCAATAATATACAGGGCAAATCCCGACGACCAGCCTGTGAGGATTATGGCGGTATAGGAATGTATGCATATCTCTATAAAGGTGATATAATACAGCAGGACGTATTTTTCACGGCGGATAAGCAGGTTGCAGCCCACATAAACGATAGTGCTGGCGATATTGAACACCACCATGGGCGCTGCCCCGCAGACGCCGAAAATAAATATAAGCGTAAAATGAACAAAGGCGCAGCCCCACTGGAGCAGGGAATATTTAATGCGGTTGGTGATTCTTGCGTTTGGATCTAAAATCTGATTTATAAAGTTTGGTTGTTCTTTCATACATATACCTCGTATGCCGGTAAGGTTTTATCCTTTCGGCGCAAACGGCTGATTAAGTGTAGTTATAAAAATTATATCACTATAATATTAAGTTTATTTTAAGATTATTGCTACATATTGTAACTATTGCAGTTATGTGTGAAAAAATTAAGAATAAATTTCAAATTCGGAAAAAGCTTTCGGCGGTGGAATGCACGTAAAATTTTGACCCCCGAATTTACGGGAGCTTCGGGGTGAAAAATTTTTAATGTGAAAATTTATGAAAATTTTTATATTTCTATGGAAAAATTTACTTTGATGTGCTATAATATAAAAAGATGTTTGTTTTTGCATGGATAAATGTACAGAATTAATAAATTTACGGAGTTGATTTTGTGGAAATTTCAAGGAAAAGATTTGCTGCCCTACAGCCCGACAGCGGCGTTTATATGACCGCCCTTATGTCGGAGAACTTTAAGACAAGCGGCATTATTATCAGATTTATTATGCCCCTGACCGAAGAAAGGGCTGCTGCCTTCGGGGTGCTGCCCTTTATGCTGGAGGACACCTGCCGCAGGCTGCCTACGATCACCGAATTCAGCAGATACCAAGGAGCGCTTTACGGCGCAAGCGTAAGGGGAGGTATCAGCCGCTACAGCGACTCGGCTGTGATAAGCTTTTCAGCCTCCTGCATAGGGGACAGATATGCTTTAAACGGGGAAAAAATAACCTATGAGACATTGCGGCTGCTGCTGGACTGCATTACCGACCCTGTGACGGAAGAGACCGTCGGGGGAACGGCATTCCCGCAAAAGCAGTTTGAACTCAAGAGGCAGGAGCTTATTGATCTTATTGACGCGGACATAAACGACAAGCGCTCCTATGCCGTAAAGCAGGCGGCGCAGATAGTTTACAGGAGCGAGGGCGCAGGTATCTCCTTAAAGGGAGAAAGGGCTGCGGCTGCGGCTCTCACGAGCATTGAGGCATATTCGGCTTATATGGATATGCTGAAAAACGCCCGTGTGGAGATAACCTTTGTGGGAAGCAGTCTGCCCGAGGAATGCAGGTCACTTATAAGCGAAAGATTTGCGGCTCTAAAGCGGGAAAATATTTTCCTGCCCGAAATAAAGCCCTCTCCCCTTAAAGAAAAAACGGAGGAGGTTACGGAGAATTTGTCGGTTGCCCAGTGCAAAATGGTAATGGGCTTCAAGTTCTCCTACGGTTCGGGGAACGTCTCCGACCCGAAATACAGAGCTGTGTCGACGCTGTTTAACATAATTTTCGGCGGCTCGCCGTTTTCCATGCTTTTTAAAAATGTGCGGGAAAAGCTAAGCCTGTGCTATTACTGCTCGGCTTCCCAAAATCTCAACAAAAAGACTGTTTTTGTGGACAGCGGCGTGGAAGAGGAAAATATCGCTCCCGCAAGGGAAGAAATACTGCGGCAGCTGGAAGCTGTTAAAAAAGGCGAATTTACCGATGAGATATTAGCCCAGAGCAAGCTTTACGCAATCGACAGCACCAAGGGCGTGAACGAAAACCCCTCGGCGGTTTCCGAATGGTATTTCATTCAGTGCCTTGATGAAAATCCCATTACACCCGAGGATTTTGCCCGAAATATTGACAAGGTGACAAGAGAGGATATAATGGAATTTGCAAATTCCATGAAGCTTGATACTGTTTACACTCTAAGGGGAAATGCACAGTCCCACGAAACTAATTAAGAAAGGACAGGCAGAAAATGAATAAGGAAATCATCTCCAACACCCGCACGGGGGAAAAATATACACGGGTCGTCCATGACAGCGGTCTTGAGATACTTATATGGAAAACCCCGGGGCAGAGCATGAAGCACGCTGTTTTCGGCACCCGCTACGGCTCGGTGAACACCACGTTCAAGACCGACGCCGATCCCGATTTTGTTACTGTGCCAAACGGCATTGCCCATTATCTGGAGCACAAGCTTTTTGAAAACGAGGACACGGACGTATTTGACCTTTACGCCAAAACGGGGGCTTCGGGAAATGCTTACACCACCTTTGACAAGACCTGTTACCTGTTCAGCTGCACGGATAACTTTATACCCTCATTGAAGATACTGC
>CAMWLD010000039.1 GCA_947175005.1 uncultured Ruminococcus sp.
ATATTCGACACTGGAAGAAAACGGGCACAGCCGCAGTCACAATATAGACTGTACGCAGGAGTTATCGGATGATGATCTTAAATTGTCATTCGGGTTATAAAAAACAAATTCAAAATTGAAAAGGAGAAATTTATTATGCCGTTTATTAATGTTAAGACCAATGAGAATGTTTCCGCAGACAAGGCGGAGATAATCAAGTCGGAGCTGGGGAGAGTTATTTCGATTATTCCCGGGAAGAGCGAAAGCTGGCTGATGGTGAATGTTGAGGGTGACTGTGCGCTTTATTTTAAGGGAACAAGCGAGAGTGCGGCTATTGCGCAGGTGCAGCTTTACGGCGGGGCTTCTTCGGAATGTTTATCGGAGCTGACGGGGGAAATTACGGGCATTCTCGGAAATGCTCTGGGTATTCCTGCGGGGAGGGTATATGTGAGCTATATGCTGACGGAGGACTGGGGCTGGAACGGGTCGAATTTTTAGGGGATCGGATATAATTTTCGGGCGGTGATGATATGAAAAACGGAAAGGACATTCTATTCTCCGCTTACCGGACTCCTATAGGCTGGCAGGGCTGGGATATACAGCAGGAAAAGAGAATAAGCGATGAGGACTTTGCCATTGCCAAAGAGCAGGGATACATGTTCGATTACCCTAAGTCAGTCTCCCATGGGAAATATATGGAAAGGCTGAGTGAAGTCTTGAAAAAAATTACTCCGGAGGACGCTGCAAATGCTTTTTTGTACAGCCTGTCCACAAGGCGGCTCGAATACCGTTCGGCGCTGGGAAGCTACTGGTATGCTATAGCTATCCCCGAGCATGAAAGACAGGGTGGGCATGATATAGTTATTGTCACAGGCTCGGGAAGCAAGACGGTAAAAATACCCGAGGACGAGGTTCCCTGTGATGTATGCGGCTGGTTTCCATGGAAAAAGGATACTGACGGATATAAGCCTGTTTCCGACCCGAACGATTTTAATTTTGAAAGATACAAATGGGGCGGGGTGTGGCACAGTCAGGGCGATTACGCTTTATTTGATCTGGAGCAGTTTTTAAAGCTGGAAAAATACCCGCACACTTCGGAGGACGAGGAAATTCTTCGGCGTATACTGGACTGCATTTACACTCTTGAATCAAAGGACAAGGCGGCAAAGCTTCAAAAAGCGATAACGTCGGCAAAGATATTTAAATCCAACAAGCAGGAGGTTGAAACTCTGCTGGACATTCTGGGGATATGCGGGATATTGTCAAGCAGCACAGACCCATGTTATGCGGAAAAATTCTGCGATTTGTATCACAGAGAGCCTCCGGAAATTGTCAATGACAGAGCCTATCCGCTGAACAGGTGGAGGGCTTCGGACGGGGTGAATTTAAAAAGGTTCAGGGCAGTTTTCGGCAGGGATTATGTAAGATGAATTTTTCGGAAAATATTTAAGAGCTTGGAGGAACAAGTATGAAAAACGGAAAGGATATTTTATTTTCCGCGTACTGGTCGCCAAAGGGCTGGAAGTCCAAATATGAGGTGAGCGGGGATGAGCTTGAAGCTGCCAAGGAGCAGGGATATATGTTCGATTACCCCGAGGCGATAACTCACGGAGAATATATGAAAAGACTGAAAAATGCCGTTAAAAAAATCACTCCCGAAGATGCTGCAAATGCTTTTTTGTACAGTCTGTCCACAAGGCGGTTGGAATACCGCTCGGTGCTGGGAAGTTACTGGTATGCGGCGGCTGTGCCCGAGCATGAAAAGCAGGGAGAAAGTGATATAATTATCCCTTCTGTCAGTGGGATTGAAGTATTTTTACAGGCCGATGAATATGTACCCTGTTATTTATGCGGCTGGTGGCCTTGGAAAAAAGCTCCCGATAAAGATGAACTGAGCAGAGGACTGAACATTCTTAATTTTGAAAGATACAAATGGGGTGGGGTACGGCACACCTGCGGCAGCTATGCTTTATTCGACCTGGAACAGTTCGCAAAGCTGGAAAAGCACTCCCACACTTCGGAGGACGAGGAAATTCTTCGGCGTATACTGGACTGCATTTACACCCTCGAACCACGGGACAAGGCGGCAAAGCTTCAAAAGGCGATCACATCGGCTAAAATATTTAAGTCGAATAAATATGAAGTTGCAACACTGTTGGACATACTGGGGATATGCGGAGTTTTATCAAGCAGTGATTATCCCTGTTATGCGGAAAAATTCTGCGGAATATACGAAAGAGAGTCTCCGGAAATGATAAATGAAAGAGCTTATCCGCTGAACCGGTGGAGGGCTGCGGACGGGGTGAATTTAAAAAGGTTCAGGGCAGTTTTCGGCAGGGATTATGTAAGATAAATTATCAGGGAAATATAAGAGCTTGGAGGAGCAAGTATGAAAAACCATAGGCAGATAAATATAAAAAATTACTACCCGACAGACGGATTTATTCTGAATTACCAGCGGCTGGTGAAAGAGGCTGTTATTCCCTATCAATACGAGGTGCTGCATGACAGGGCAGAGGGGGCTGAAAAAAGCGGCGTTATAGAGAATTTTAAAAATGCGGCGGCGGTGCTTCGGGGAGAGAAGCCGTCGGGGGATTTTTACGGTATGGTTTTTCAGGACAGCGACGCTGCAAAGTGGATAGAGGCGGCGGCTTTTTCGCTGGCAATTTTTCCCGATGAGGAACTGGAGAAAAAGGCGGATGAGCTTATTGAGCTGATAGCTTCGGCGCAAGACGAGGACGGTTATCTGAACACGCGGTTCACTATTTCCGACAGAGACAAGCGGTGGACGAATTTGCTGGAGGGGCATGAGCTTTACTGTGCGGGGCATTTTATGGAGGCGGCGGTGGCTTATTTTGAGGCTACGGGGAAAAGACGTTTGCTTGATGTGATGGAGAAGAATGCGGAGCATATTTATGAGCATTTTATTGTGGAGGGGCACAGGGGTTTTCCCGGTCACCCGGAGGTGGAGCTGGCGCTTCTGAAACTGTACAGGGCTACGGGGAACAAGCACTGTCTGGAGCTGGCAGAGCATTTTCTTGATGAGAGGGGAAGCGACAAGGATTTTTACAAGGACGAAGCGACGGCGAGGGACTGGACGGTCTGGGGAAACAATGCGGAGGACGGATATTATCAGCAGAGCTATGCGCCTGTACGGGAACAGGCGGACGCTGTGGGTCATGCGGTGAGGGCGGTTTATTTATACACGGGAATGGCGGATCTCGCTTCGGTGACGGGTGACGAGGGTTTGCTTAAAGCTTGCGGGAAGCTTTGGGAGAGCATTGTGGGCAGGCGTATGTATATTACGGGGGGAATAGGTTCTACGGGGATAGGCGAGGCGTTTACGGTAGACTATGATCTGCCGAACGACACGGCTTATGCGGAAAGCTGCGCTTCGGTGGGGCTCATGATGTTTGCTTCGAGAATGCTGGAGATATGTCCCGAGGGGAAATATGCGGACATTATGGAGAGGGCTTTTTACAACACGGTGCTGGGGGGTATGCAGCTGGACGGAAAGAGATTTTTTTATGTAAATCCGCTGGAGGTGCTGCCGGGGATTTCGGGATGCGCTGCTACGCACCGGCATGACAAGCCCGAGAGGTCGGCATGGTATGCGTGCGCTTGCTGTCCGCCGAATATTGCGAGGACGATTTCCTCTATTGGAAAGTATGCTTACGGTGAGTCGGAGGAGGTTTGCTACTGCCATTTATATGCGGCGGGTGAGGTTTCCTTTGACAACGGTATGAAGATAAAATGCGGGACGGAATATCCTTACGGTTTTAAGATACGGTATGAAATTATCAAGGGCGGAAAGGCATTGGCTGTGAGAATTCCCGAGTGGAGCGAATATGTGAAGTTCGGGAAAAACGGCGGGGAAGTTTCTCCCGTGATGAAAAACGGGTATGCTTATTTTGAGGGGGTCTGCGAGGGAGATATTTTTGAGATACGGTTTGACGACAGGGGGAAATTTGTTTATCCGAGTGTGAAAATTGCGGAGAACACGGGGTGTGTGGCTATTGAGAGAGGGCCTTTGGTTTACTGTGCGGAGGGGGTCGACAACGGGGGGAGTGTGCTTGATTTACAGGTGGATGATGAGTCGGAGATTGTGGTAAGCGAGTTTATGCCGGATATGCTTGGAGGGGTGGCGACCCTTTCGGTAGGCGGTGTGAGGGTTGACGGACAGGATAGATTGTACAGTCACAAAAAGCCGGGGGAAGTTCCCTGCGGGATAACTCTTGTGCCCTATTATGCCTGGGGGAACAGGGGGCTTGGAGAGATGAGGGTTTGGATTGGCAGGAAGTAGGAAAGGGGAAAAATATGGATATTCTTACGAGGCTGCGCCACGCTTCGGATACCGAGATAAAAGAATTTCTTTTGGATTTCTGCACAGGGGATATTCTCGGATTTATTACGGAAGATCTTCACATTGATATTGACAAGGCCATGGATATGCTTTATAATTCCCAGACCTTTGAAAAGCTTTGCGACTTTGAAACGGGGCTTTACAGAGAAAGTCCGGGGTATGTTTACGGCATTTTCCGTGATGAGATGAATTTCGGAAGGATAGTTCAAAGAGAAATCTGAAGCTTTGTCAAGGTATATAATTTCATTTTAAAGGAGAGATTGTTATGATAATTCATGCGGAGAGAGACAGTGTTTGCGCAGGTGATGACTGCAATGCGCCGAATGCAAAAGACATAATGCTTGATACGAGGGCGAGGGTTTCGGAGCTTTTGGAAAAGGTTTCGGAGTATGTGCCGAATATGCACAACAGCGTTTGGCCGGTCATGAAAGACTGTGAGAAAAGCAATAAGATACTGGGGTTTGTGGTTTTCGATGAAAACGGCAGTCACTATTGTGAGCTTGCTGTTCCCGACGGGAATATACAAACGCTTGGTATTGATAAAATTTTCTGCCGGTATTTTCATCGCAGAACGTCCATATGGCATGATGACTGCTGGTATATGCTTGAAAAATGTTATCCGCAATATGAGCGGCTTATTGATATGGTGAAAGCGGCGCTCGAATATGAAAAGTCAAAAACGGTTTAACGACCGATCAAATAAAATCCAATAAAATTTACAAAGGAGAAATTATTATGAAGTACTACATTGGCATTGACCTGGGAGGTACAAACATCAAGGCGGGAGTGGTGAACGAGAATTTCGAGATAATCGGAAAGGCTACCACTAAGACCCTTTGTCCCCGTCCCGCAAAGGAAATTGCGGACGATATGGCGAAGGTAAGCATTGACGCCTGCGCTGACGCGGGGATTTCCGTTGATGATGTGGAGTGGATAGGCATTGGCACGCCGGGAATTGCGGATAATTTAAACGGCACTATCCCCTATTCCAATAACCTGGGGTTCAAGGACGTGCCCATAAGGGAGTATATTCAGGCGCACATCAACAAGCCCGTTTATGTTGCCAATGACGCAAATGCGGCGGCTTACGGCGAGTTTGTGGCGGGGGCTGCAAAGGGTGCGAAAAATGCAGTCTGCATTACTCTGGGCACGGGCGTTGGCGCAGGTATAATTGTTGAGGGAAAAATTCTCACGGGGTCTAACCTTGCGGGAGCTGAGCTGGGGCACATTGTTATTGAGGTGGACGGCCCGGAGTGCACCTGCGGAAGAAAGGGCTGCTTTGAGGTATTCTCATCGGCTACGGGGCTTATAAGAATGACAAGGGAAGCGGCGGAGGCTGACCCCGGTTCGGCTTTGAACGCTCTTTACAAGGAGGACGGCAAATATTCCGCACGTCACGCTTTTATGGCGCAGAGGCAGGGTGACAAGGCGGGGGCTGCGGTTGTGGAAAAATACTGCAAATATTTAGCGGCAGGCATTACTAATGCGATCAATATTTTTCAGCCGGATATTCTTTGCATTGGCGGCGGCGTTTGCAACGAGGGCGATCCTTTGCTGCTGCCTGTGAAAGACCTTGTTAAAAAGGAAGTTTACACGAGAATGCTCGACAGCAACACGGAGATCGTGGTTGCAAAGCTGGGGAATGACGCAGGGATAATCGGTGCGGCGTTCCTTGGGAATGCGAGTGAATGATCGGGTAAGTATGTAAGCCTATGGTCTGTGATCTTGCAGTCAAGGCGGAAAATTTACGGTATCTATGATTAAGAGGGTGATTTTTGTGGCGGTGGTTTTAAGAAATATCTCGGAGGAAAACCGTGGAGAAATTATCGCTTTAAAGGTTGCCGAAAATCAGGAGGAATACATTGCCTCAAATGAAGCTTCGCTTAATGAGGCTGCGTATAACCCCGGAGTTGCAAGGGCGTTCGGGATATATTCCGGAGAAAGGGCTGTAGGGTTTACCATGTTTGCCTTTGATGAGGAAAACGACGACCCTCACGATCGTTTCTGGCTTTGGCGGTTCATGATAGATGAAAGCTTGCAGGGGCAGGGGCTTGGCAGGGCGGCTTTGACGGAGATAATAAAATATTTCCGTGAAAACGGGGCTGATGAGATCACTCTGTCCACAAAGGAAAGCAACAGGAATGCTCTTGCGCTTTATCACAGCTTTGGATTTGAGGAAAACGGGGATATGAACGACGGGGAGAATATTCTGAAGCTGAAGCTTTAAAAGGAAGTGATGAATTTAATGAGCGGTGACAAAAGTTTTTTCACGGCGGTTTCCGATAATATCAAAAAGCTGCTGGGAAAGGGCGTAGAGTCCGGCGGTACATCTGCAACCGAAAAAGACGTGGAGGCTTACGATCCGCCTGCAAATGAGGAAAAGGAAATGCGGCGGGTATTTGAAACAGCCTGGGACACCGACGGAGATAAGGAGTATGATGTGGAATATTCCTTTATGATCTCATCCGACTTTGTTCAGATGAAAAGCCATGCTGCGGAGGCCGATCTGGTGCTGGTATATTCCCCCGACGACCCCGAACCCGAGGGAATAAATGCGCCTTATATTTTCGTTTCCACGGGTGACGGAAGGGTATTTGAGCTGGGGGAGCAGTTCAGGGAAACGGGAAAGACAGAGGGGTTTATCCAAAAGCTTTCCGGTGGAAAATTCCGCTTTAAATGTCTGGCGGAATACTACGGCGATGTAATTTATCTTTACGGCGGCGACATTGGCAAAACCTGGGAGAACTGCGGCATAGCTATGGTTTATCCGAAGTCGCTGAAGGGTACTCCCACCGAAAAGATACTGATGTCTGCTCTTGACCATGCGGCAGAGACCTATGAGGAAAAATTCACCGAGATACAGTCCGGCTGACAAAATGTCCGGAATGACATAATGACATAATAACATACAATAAAATATTTTAAATAAATCAAATTTGGAGGTAGTAAAAATGGCTTGCAATAACTGCGAAAACAACGAGTGCAATTTCTTCTGCGAGGGTGCGGACAAAGCCCCTCAGCGTTCCCTGTTCAATGCGCTGGGATTTACTAAGGAGGAAATGGAGCGTCCTTTGGTGGGGATTGTTTCCTCCTACAATGAGATCGTTCCCGGGCATATGAACATTGACAAGATCACAGAGGCGGTAAAACAGGGGGTCGCTATGGCTGGCGGCACGCCTGTGGTATTCCCTGCGATAGCTGTTTGCGACGGCATTGCTATGGGACATGAGGGAATGAAATATTCTCTTGTTACCCGTGACCTTATTGCGGATTCCACGGAGTGCATGGCGCTGGCTCATCATTTTGACGCTCTGGTTATGATACCCAACTGCGACAAGAATGTGCCCGGGCTTTTAATGGCTGCGGCAAGGGTGAATGTGCCCACGATCTTTGTTTCGGGAGGGCCTATGCTGGCAGGTCATGTTAAGGGCAGCAAGACTTCCCTTTCGAGTATGTTTGAGGCGGTTGGCGCTTACACTGCGGGGAAGATAAGCGGCGAGGAATTTGAGGAATATGAAAACAAGGCTTGTCCCACCTGCGGCAGCTGCTCGGGTATGTACACGGCAAATTCCATGAACTGCCTGACGGAAGTGCTGGGAATGGGACTTCGCGGAAACGGCACTA
The DNA here is from genome assembly GCA_947175005.1 of uncultured Ruminococcus sp. Classification (GTDB taxonomy): domain Bacteria; phylum Bacillota; class Clostridia; order Oscillospirales; family Ruminococcaceae; genus Huintestinicola. Next base: position 7,967 of record CAMWLD010000039.1, read on the forward strand.
TCCCTGCGGTTTATTCGGAGAGGATACGCCTTGCTAAGCAGGCGGGAATGCAGGTTATGGAGCTGTACAGAAAAAATATACGTCCGCTGGATATTATGACGGAAAAGGCTTTCAGAAATGCGCTGACGGTGGATATGGCTCTGGGCTGCTCCACAAACAGTATGCTGCATTTGCCTGCTATTGCTCATGAATGCGGTATTAAGCTGAGTCTTGATATTGCCAATGATATCAGCGCAAAAACGCCTAATCTTTGTCATCTTGCTCCTGCGGGTCATGCTTACATGGAGGATCTGAACGAGGCAGGGGGAGTTTATGCGGTAATGAATGAGCTGAATAAAAAGAATCTGCTGAACACCGATATTATCACGGTTACGGGAAAGACTGTGGGGGAAAATATTGCAGGGTGCGTTAACAAGGACACGGATATTATCCGTCCCATAGAAAATCCTTACAGCGAGACAGGCGGCATTGCGGTACTGCGGGGGAATCTTGCAAAGGACGGGTGCGTTGTAAAGCGCAGTGCTGTTGCAGAGGAAATGTTAAAGCACACAGGCCCTGCAAAGGTATTTGACTGCGAGGAGGACGCACAGGCGGCTATTCTTGGCGGGAAGATCGTTAAGGGAGATGTTGTGGTTATCCGCTATGAGGGTCCTAAGGGCGGCCCCGGCATGAGAGAAATGCTGAATCCCACCTCCGCTATTATGGGAATGGGCTTGGGCAGTGATGTTGCTCTTATTACGGACGGACGTTTTTCGGGGGCTTCGAGAGGTGCGGCTATAGGACACGTTTCCCCCGAGGCGGCTGTTGGCGGCGTTATCGGAATTGTAAAGGACGGGGATATGATAACGGTGGATATTCCGAATTATACTCTCAGTCTGGACGTGCCCCAGGAGGAAATCGACAGGAGAATGGCAGAGTTTACTCCTAAGAAAAAGGAACTGAAGGGTTATCTGAAGCGTTACGCTTCCCTTGTTACCTCCGGGGCGCAGGGCGCTGTTCTGAAGAATGAGTAAGTAAGCTTGCAGTGCAAGGTGTGTTTGGAACAACGAGAGGCAGACTTGGCTCTTGCCTCTTGCTTCCAATCCTCTTGCCTCCGGCAGAAGGGAAAAATATTATGGACGGCTTTCGGGCAAGAAAAAGGGCGGGGAAAATATTCGCTGTATTTACGGCGCTGGTGCTTATGTGCGGGGCGGCTGTTTACTGGTATGTAGGGGGGCAGACACGGACGGCGGAGAAGTTCTTTTCGGCTGTTGCCTCGGGAAATTACAAAAATTATGAGCAGACCATGGCAAGACAAGGGTATGAAGAAAGCAGCCGCTCAATTGAGACGGATTTCAAGGACGGGTGCAGGGGGTATTTTACATCGCTGCCGCAGTTTTCCGATATGTCGGAGACGGATATTATTTCCTCGAAGATACGGATAAAGGAACGTGCGGTTGACGGGAATATTACTAAGTGGCGGCTTACTGTTGACGCGGATTTCTTTTCGTCGGGTAAAAGCGTTTCCTATGACGGGCTTGTTGTTTCCATGGAATTTGACGGGGGGAAATGGAGGATAGGGAAAATTGAAAATAACCTTTATGGAGTGATAGCCGGGCTTGGCCCCGAGGCGGATAAAAATGACAGTATTGAGTAAAAAATAAGAGGCCAAAGGCGGATGATCCGGGAAAATCTCACTTTGAAAATGAATTTTTCCCGAATCCCCTTTTTGCCTTTAACCTCTACGGTAAAAGAGATCGGAAATTGGGCAATGAAGCCTTTCAAGAGTCTGATGCCGCAATTTCAATGTTGTTTACCGTTAATTTCAGCCGCTTGCTCTGCTGACCCGTTCGGGTTCTCTGAAGAGCATGGTTATGCACCAGACTGCCGCCAGCGCTACGAGAATATAAACTATTCTGCTGAGCATTGCTCCTGCGCCGCCGAAAAGCCAGGCTACCAGGTCAAAGCTGAATATGCCCACCAGCCCCCAGTTAAGGCCGCCGATGATCATTAGTGTAAGCGCAATTTTGTCAAGCATAGGTAGTCCTCCTATCGGATTTTTTTTGCAAACCCCGAGGATAAATCCTCATTGGGTAGTATCTGCATTTTACGGGGAATTATTTATGGGGTTTTTATTTTGGAAAATTTTTACTTAAATTTGCAGACCGGCGAGAGATAAAATATATTTAAATGAGGTTTGATATATGGCACATTTTACGATAAATTATTTTTCCGATTCACTGAACAGACCTGTGGAATTTGAAATGATGATACCAAATGACAAAAGAGACGGGAGAGATAAGGCAAAGGAAAAAATGCGCACGCTTTTTCTGCTGCACGGCTACACAAGCGGCGCATGGAACTGGGTGCCCGATCATTTGGCGGAAAAGTATAATTTTGCCGTTGTTGTTCCGAAGGGCGAAAATGCTTTTTGGCTGGACGGTATTTCCACGGGGCACAGCTACGGCACCTTTATCGGTGAAGAACTGCCCGAATATATCCGCAGCACCTTCGGATTGGCAAATTCCGCGGAGGACACATATATAATGGGGTATTCCATGGGTGGCTTCGGGGCGCTGCACACTGCCCTGAAATATCCAGATAATTTCGGAAAGGCGGCTGCGCTGTCCCCTGCTTTGATAGTTCACAAGGTTGCGGATATGAAGCCCGGTTTCAAGGACGGTTTTGCAAATTATGAATATTACAGGGAATGCTTCGGTGAACCGGAAAAGGTTTTGGAGAGCGAAAACAATCCGGAGGTGCTGATAAAGAGGCTTTTGGAAAATGGGGGTAAAATTCCCGAAATTATGATATGCTGCGGGTTGTCGGATTTTCTGCTGGAAAATAACAGGGAGTTTCACGAATTTTTGGAAAGAGAAAATGTGCCTCACGGATATTTTGAAAGTGCGGGGGGACATGATATGGATTTTTGGAGAGATTATACGGTGAGGTTTACGGAAAAAATGTTTGAATAATTTTGTGTGCCGAATGATTTTGGTGAATCAAAAAATCTCCCTGCCAAGTGCAGAGAGATTTTTTATTGTAAGGCAGGGACTTACCCCTGCCTATAGGGATACAAATTCTTTACAGTCGGGAGCAAGCTCCGCTATACGGAAAACCAAAATATAGCTGCATAATGGTTGTATGAAATTACCGGAGAAAATGTCAAATATTATCTACAAGGAATATCGTGTAAAATATTGAAACAATTATTTTTTCATTTTTCTTTTACTTGCAATTCTTTGTTTGACTTTCTGAGCAATGATATTCCCATTA
>CAMWLD010000040.1 GCA_947175005.1 uncultured Ruminococcus sp.
AGGCAAGGCGTGACGAGCGCAGGCGTGCCCGTGAAGAGGCGCTTGCTAAGGCAAAGACTGCTTCTAAGTCGGCAAAAAGGAATGTGAATACGACTGAAGAAAGGGCGTTTTCCGTACTGCCCGCAGAGGACGAGTTTTCCGAGAGGGAGCTTAAAAGGCTGCGGGGGAGGCTGCCTTACCGTTCGTTCGGGGCAAGGTGCGCAAGCTTTGGTCTGGCGGCGGCGTTTGCGCTGACGGTTGTGCCCGAGATAAGTGCGGGAGCGGCTGTTGTTGGCGGAAACAACAGGGTAGTGTTCTACGCTGACGGCAGCAATGGCGGTATTGTGGACAAGAATATGCTTGACGATTTCTATGCGGTGAATTTCAATGCAGGCGACTTTACTTACATAACAGAGGCGGATCTGTACTCGAGACTGGGCGACAATGTGCTTGAGGTACAGCCGGCTGTATTTAACGATATTCCCAATCTTACCATGATAACCTTGGGCTATTCCAACAACCCCGACACAAGAAAGAAAACCACTATCAACGCAAATAACTTCCGCAATGTGGGCGGCGGCGACGCTATAATATTCCTTAGAGGCGTCAGCAGAGACGACCTGGACATTCTGGCGGATATCACCAATCAGGTAAGGGGTACTGATATAGTAAGAGTTGTTCCCGACAGGAACGTTGAGGACAGAGTAAGAAGCTTGGGACAGGTCACCAATGTTACTGCCAAGAGCGCTGTAAATTCAGTGATCGTTGAATGGGATTCCCAGTCTAATACCAATATTGCCGGATATGCAATATATTCGGCGGAAACTCAGAAAAGCAGCTCGCCTCATGGCGTGCAGGAAACTGTAAAGAGCTACAAGCGCCTCGGATATTTCACTCCGGGCAACGGCGAGGCGGGTCTTACATACACGACCAAGGACGGCAGATGCAAGGCTGTTTTGGATATTACGGGCAGCCAGTCTCTGTATTATGCGGTTCGTCCTTTCCTTATCCAAAGCTCGGGTGATACCGTCAGCGGCAGCGATTACAGGCTGTGCGGTCCGCTGTTCGGTATATCGTCCACTTCCGCTGCTCCCATTACGGTCAGCACCACTCCTCCGAAAATCACAGCGGACGTAAATGGCTTTAATGTGAACCTTGAGATCACAAATGTAGACCCGAAGGCAAGCTACCTCAAAATATACTGCGCAGACAGCAAGCGGCTGGACGGTGTGGTTCAGGAGGATTACGGCGATTACGATTATTTGGGCACTTTGAATATCCCCTCGGCAAACGGCAGATATGTTATCCCCGACCCTGTAGCTTTGGGAGCGAATGCCCGCAAATATGTGGCTGTAATGGTTTATGAGCCTGACCTGCAGAACGGCTCCAATACATGGAGCAATTGCCAGGAGTTTATGGATCTTATTGCCAACAAAAAGGGCGCAGCTACGGTCATCAGCAGGGAGCAGTGCGTTGTGAACGGTCCGCAGCTCTCACCTCCGGAAACCTTTACGGCATGGGTACATAACGGCAGACTGTATTTTGACTGGTCGGCTGTTTCAGGCTTGGGAATGAATCAGTCCGAGGGAGTTTTGGCATATCAGATAGAGGTGGACGGTAGAGTTGTTACAGGTGATACCAACAACGGATATATTTCCGATGAGGGCTATATTACGGGAACTACGCTGGTCGATGTAAGCGCTGAGGAATACCTCAGAGGCAAGGAAAAGGCTGTCGCTCAGATAAGGACTTGCTTTGTGCCCTATAACGGCACGGAAAACGATGTTATAAAGAGCCCTGCAAGAGAATGCGGCATTGATGTAAAATCTCCCGTGATTAAATCTGCAAAGCCCGGCAACAGAAGCTTTACTTTGGAGTGGACGGGGCTTAACACAAACAGCTACACCATTTACTGGGAAAGCACTGCCAGCGGCATAGACAGCGGAAAGACTGTTGTCAGCGTTGATGACGGCATTGAAACTGCTGTGTCGGGGGTTTACAGATACACGGTGACAAATGTTTCAAACATACCTTATGAGGTTTGGGTGGAAGCGAACAATGTGAGCGACGCCAATCCTTCTGCCAAGGTCAATGTTACACCTTCCACACCTCCCCCTGCGCCGACAAATGTCAGACCGACCCCGGGTGATAAGACGGTAACGCTTACATGGGACGGTGAGGCCGAGGAATACGAAGTGGAGGTATTTGCCAATTCCACCGGCGAGGGTTCGCCTATTCGCCCTGCCGAGCTCACAAAGGAACATAAGATCACAATTGACAATCTGGAAAACAATCACAACTATTATTTCAAGGTGTGGGCGCTTAAAAACAGCGGCGAAAGTCCTATCAGAAGCGAAAGACCCGGCGAGGCAACTGCGATTCCTGCCCCCAATATCGGAGCGATAAGCACCATAACCGTGAGACCCGACAATGATGCTGCCTGCATTAAAATAAGCTGGAATGCTGTGCCCGGGGCAACGGAGTATCATATAAGGAAAACTCCCGCAGGCGGAGAAACGGTGGAATACAGCGTTGGAAACGCTACTGCCATTGATGATTATGAGGTTTCAAATAATGTTATTTACACATATCAGGTAAAGGCGATCACGGTTTCGGACGGTATAGAATATCCTCCCGCAGACGAGGGCTACTCCCTTGCCAACAGCGCAAAGATTTCGATCACCGTTCCCGTTGTTCAGGGGCTGAAAACTACCTCCGACGACGGCAAGGTCACTCTTGAATGGGAAAAGGTCGACAAGGCTGACGGTTATATTATCGAGGCCGCTCAAAGTGACAATATGTGGCAGCAGATCGCTGATGTTGATGCTTCAAAAACTAAATTTGAGCACACAGGGCTTATCAACAACAGGGAATACAAGTACAGAATAAAAGCTTACAGATATGTGAACCTTGACAGGGAAAAGGTGGAGGGCGAATATGCTACATCGGCTGTTTCCGCTACTCCCGGGCTGTATTTCCCAGCCCCCTACGATTTCACCGTTACAGCAGGCGACGGTCAGGTTACCCTTAACTGGACTGCCGTAAAGGACGCAGAGGGGTATGAGATCTATGTTGAGGATATTTACGGCACGCTCCACAGATTTGATGTGGTAACGAAAAATTCCGCAGTGCATATGGGGCTGTCCAACGGCGCTACGATCACTTACTGCGTAAGGGCGTTCAAGACAGTCAGCGGCGAAAAGGTATACAGCGATTATACGCTGCGCAAAACCGTTGTGGTAGGCACTTATCTTAATGCACCTACCGATATTGTAGTTAAAACAGGCGACGGTCAGGTCACTCTTTCCTGGAAAAAGTCCGACGGGGCTGAGGGTTATGTGGTTTACAGCTATAATCCCACCACATCCAGCTTTACACCTGTTGGCATTGTTACAAACACAAGCTTCACTCACACGGGACTTGTAAACGGCAGGACATACACCTATATGGTTGCGGGATATAAGACGGTCAACGGCGAGATAAGATATTCTCCCTACTCCCTTTCCGCAACAGCAGTGCCCGATGGTACGGGAACAAGCACGACTAACCGTCCCGGCACGACAAACTCCAAGCCCGGCGAGTACCACATTTACATAACGGGTACTACTCCCTACGGTATGTCCAACAGCGACCTTATTTCCGCCTTTGCGGAGAACGGCGCGTTCAATGAGGATATTGACGTCCGCTTTACCTGGAGCGCAGAAACAACTGCGGCTGTGCAGGATGTGCTGGATTTCTACGGCGACGGGATCGAAAGCTTTATGGTATATCCCATGGATATTGCGCTGTACAAGTCGGGGACGAATCAGAAGATAAATATCAATTCGGGATTCTATCTTACACTCACTATCCCTGTGCCCGATGAGCTGCTGCCCTATTCCGAGGGGATCTCGGTGGTGCACATTTCCGATGATGAGCAGCTGGAGATACTGCCGTCCACCCATGTAACAGTCAGCGGTGTGGATTGTATGCAGTTCCAGGCCACAAGCTTTTCGCCCTATGCATTCGTGGTATATCTTCCGCAGAACGGCGAGGATCTGGCGGCAGGTTCGTTTGCGGTAACGGGCGTTACCATGGAGTATGAGACCGCCTCCGCTCCTGTGCTGATGTGCACGGCGCTGCCCGATATTTACGGCAGGAGAAAGAGGAATAAGGTTTACAGGATCGTGAAGTAAATTTTAGAAGCGGCTGCCGCAGCTTACACGCTGCGGCAGCTTTTTTGACGGAATAAAAAATAAAGACCGCAGGAAATTCTGCGGGCTTTGTGTGTTTGGTATATTTACTTTCTTGCGCCGGGCTCGGGAATCTCTCTGCCCTCGGCTATGGCTGCTTTGAACCATGCCTCCTTGGCGGCAATTACCTTTGCGATAACGTCCTCAAAGCTGTTGCCCTCGGCGGCGCAGCCCCGCAGCTCGGGAAAACAAGCCGCATACCCGCCCTCGCTGTCGTCGGGGATTATCTCCATTTTGTATGGCAATGCCATGTATTCCTCTAAAGTTTTCATATTGGTTTTCTCCTTTTTTATTTTTTTGCCAAACAGGCAATTATGTACTCGTTGAAAGTGCACAGAAACCCAGCTGCCGTTTCATACTATTATTTTTTTAACATGTCAACAGTGACTATTGGAGGCATAATACCTAAGTTATCCATACACCATTTTTCTTTCATTTTCTTAAAACTCCCTGTCGGTTGTTCATAAGAAAATGAAATGTCAAAATTTCCATTTTGGTCGAGCTTACATGTCATGATATACCACTCCTTGTCATACGCAGTTGCATACTCACCCTGTAAATCAGCTATATCCCCCATTAACCGAAAAAAACGCTTACGGTATTCGTATTCGTCAATATCAACATTAAGTTCTTTTCTCCTGGGAAGAAGGTCGCCAGGAAACACTTTTCCTGTGGCAGCGTCGATAAAGCAGAAATACATCGTAGACGTTACTTTTGCCCCGCCTACAAAAAGTAAATGTGCCTCTTTGTATTCAACAGGTATCAGTTCGTCAAATTCAATTGCAATTTTTAACTGAAGCTCATCAATTTTCTCATTCATTTTATGTGACCTCCGAAAAAACTAAACAGAAGCCCGTATAACATTTTGCAGCCTGCGGACAAATTCGGTGCAGCCCGAGTTCGTCTGCTGGATAAAGTAAAGCATATAGAGGTTATTCACGGGGTCGACCGAGAAATAACAGCCCAGCCAGCCGTCCCAGCCGTATTCCCCGGGACTGCCGCCCATGCCTGCGGCGGCGGGGTCGGTGAGAATGCGCATAAATGCGCCGTAGCCGTGGCCTATCATGCTGTCCCAGACGGGAGGACACTGTTCGGGAGTTAAGAAATTGCGGGTCATAAGCTCAACGGTCTGCCGCCCTAAAATTCGCACGCCCTTGTATGCGCCTCTGCCTGCCAGCATTCCCACGAATTTTTCATAGTCCTCCAGAGTGGAAACAAGCCCTGCGCCTCCCGATTCAAAGGCGGGAGGCTCACTGTAGTCGGTAAGGCAGAGGGAAAATTCCCTATAGGGAACCATGATCTGCGAATCGCCCTCTTGCCTGCGGTCGTAGGCGGTAACAAGGCGGCTGTACTTTTCGGGGGGTATCCAGAAGCCTGTGTCGTTCATGCCGAGAGGCTCGAAAATTTCCTCCCGCATAAATTCCGAAAGCTTTTTCCCCGAGATTATCTCAATGACAGCTCCCAGCACGTCCGCCGACGCGCCGTACATCCACCGAAGCCCGGGCGTAAAGGACAGGGGGCATTTGCCCATTTCACGGACAAAGTCGCCGGTACTTAGCAGCTCGCCGCCTTTAAGATAACAGTCCGCCTGCCGTCCCCAGACTTCTCCCATTTTATGCCCCGAGGGGGTGTCTTCGGGATATGGGATACCCGAGGTCATGGTAAGAAGATCACGAAGGGTAATGTCGCGGTCGGCAGGGCGGCTGCCGTTTTCGTCCAGTACCATGGGGTTTTCAAAGGCGGGTATGAACCATTTCAGGGGATAGCGCAGCTCGATCCTGCCCCGCTCCAGCAGTATCATCAGTGCGGCGGCGGTCACGGGCTTTGTAAGGGAAAAGAGGCGGAAGATCGCTCCGTCCCCCATGGGGATTTGCTTTTCTGCGTCCGCCCAGCCGAAGGATTCACGGAAGATGTTTTCCTCCCCCTTGAATACGCTGAGCCGCCCGCCCATGGCAACTTTCTGCTCCACTGCGTTTTGGAGCATTGGTGACAGGTATTTCAGATTTTCGTACATAACAGATCACGTCCTTTTCAGAAATTAGAGATTAGAGGTAAGATAATATTGCGTTGAGCTATTAACTGCTCTTTGCATTTTCTCACGGTCCATATAAAACGCGGTATCTTTCCCAATATTCATTATGCTGCGGGAATGAAAGTATGATTATATCATCGCCGATAACCATTTCCTTATAAATATTTTTATAATTGGTAATATCAAGATCGGGCAGCACCTCATTTTCCGATACAGCAACTGTCATCATGATTTTTGTGCCGTCATAATGCAGATAGTCCGGTACAACGTGCAATTCCTTAAACCCTATGATAGTTCCCTTGGCTATAAGCAGAGTATCTTTTTAATAATATAATCCGTTCCGCTATTAGAGTAAACGGCACTGTTCCAAATGCTTATAATCTCACCGCCCGCATTGTAGCCCAACGCCCAGTTATAAATAGGTTCTTTGCCGGTATTTGTAAGTTTTATTTCAATATTTTGATAACAGCCCCACTCATTAATTACATTATACTCTACAGCATAGTCACTATAAGTATATATATTACTGCTTGATTCTGCTGATACAGCAACAGTTGGAAATAATGCTACAATTATCATAATCGAAATTAGAAATGCTATTGAACGCTTTGTGTTCTTAATAAAGCTTTTAATATTCATTTGATTTACCTCCATTTTAACATCATGATTATATTTTTTAATAAAATAAATTACGTGGGAATTTTTTTATTATCCAATTATAAACCTCTTCACAGTATTGATTGCCATTTCTATAATGATAATGATAGTCTGCCCCCCAGCCGCCTAAAAGAATAATTTTTTGTTCACCCGACGAGTCATTTACTATTCCATAACGCCTATAATGTCCTACCTCCATCGTAATCTCAACAAGGTCTTCGTATTCTGGTTCTTTGGTTATTAAAAGAAGCTTTTTATAATATTCAGTTAATTCCTCATTTGAGATATCCACCATATCATTTTCGGTCATATTTTCAGTATGTCCCCACTCACCGCTGAAATCGAGTTCCGAACAGGTTGCTTCTTCGAGTCTGTCATAAACATCGGGAAGATCATAAATTTCATCCGGCGCAATCTTTCTGAAATCATACATTTTCATTTCGCCTGTATTTGTAAAATAAAAGCCAAGAATATTTGTGTCATCATAATGATGAGACATAACAAATACAATTTCAGGCATATTTTCAGTCAAAGCGTCAAGCTCTTCATCAGACAGTGTTTCCACGGTCATTGTTGATTCAGTAGTTTCCTCAGGAATTTTCTCTGCTGTATCGCAGCCTGAAAACATCATTGCAGCACTCAATATCACAATAGAACATGAGATTAGCTGTTTTATCTTTCGGATAAACATAGAATATCTCCTGTTAAGCTTATTTGCGGTTAATGCTCTCTTGCTCCCGGAACTTTCACAAGCACCACGTCTCTTTTGGGTTCGGGCGGCTTGGGCGTTGGCACGGCTTCGGGCTTTTTCGCAGGAGACTTTTTAGCCCGTGAATTAAACCCGAAAGCCTTTTTGGCGGCGGAATTTCCTGCGGCCTTTCTGAAAGGCGTATTTTTTACGGGAGCTTCCTTTTGCTCGGGCGCAGATTCGGGGAGCAGATCGCGAACACAGGCAAGCCCCGTAAAGCGGCTCTTGGAATCAAGAATGCCCATAGCACAGGTCTTGTCGGGCTTTTTCCCCTCCTCGGCAACCGCCACAACTCCTGTGCAGAAGCGGTAAATAAGATCCCACTCGGGACAGCTCCAGCCCTTTGGTGCGTGGAGCAATATCACATCATACTGTGATGAAAGATAGTTCAGCAGTCCTCCGAAGCAGGAGGCGGAGAACACCGCAGGGGGGGCGGGATAGGCTTTTTTGTCGCAGATTATATCCACACCCTTTCGGGCGTTAGGCACAAGAATGTCCCAAACGGTGCAGCTGCCCGCAGCCATATCCACCAGCCCGCCCTTGCCTGTTTTGCGGAAAATTTTGCCGATCACGGGATTTTTCAGGTCGCACTCGATAAGGGCGGTGCGGCAGCCCTGTTCCGCTAAAGCGCAGGAAAGATAGGCGGCAAATGTGCCGTCAATGGGCACGGCACGGGGAGTATGTCCCGCCTCGGGACGTCCTTCGGGCTTGTGTGCGGCGCACACGGCGATAACGGCGCAGCCGCCCCCTGTAACGGCGTGTTCCGCAAGCACCTTTGCGGCGTGGGTGTATCCGCTTTTTTCAAGGCCGTGAGGGGCGGCGCTGTCGGCTGTACCGAGGCTTTGCGCCTTTATCATGGCTGTTTCTATGTAGCGTTTGCCTGGGACGGGCTGGGGTGCGCCTTTTCTGCGGTTCTTTTCGGCATTCCGTGAACGCTTTGCGCGCTGCTTTTTGCGGATACGTTTTTCGCGGACGGTATAAGCCGCCTTGAAATAAACGCTTCCCGATATTATCCCGATACATAAGGCTATCGCCGTAAAGGGCAATGCGGGTTCGTTTTCCGGGTCGCAATAGGAAATTACCCTGAATTCTCCGCCTTCGAAATTTTTCTCCAGATAGTTTATCAGCTTGCCAAGGATTATGGGGGCTTCTCCTGGGGAATCAAGTCCCGTAAGGGTTATGACAGCCCCGTCGGAATTTCCCAGGCGGTCGACCGTAAGGTAATCGGTAAGCATGGTGACCGAAAGAGAGGTGTCCTTTACGGCGTTTTCCAGCGCTTCGGCGGAAAGGGACGCCTGCCGCAGCAGGGAGACCTTGCGGGCGGTGTAATCTATGCCGTAATTGTCGGTGTTTATCGTTTCGGCGCTGTCGGTGAAATAGATAAGCGCCGAGGCGGTTTTGGAGGTATGGGAAAATGCGCAGAACAAGCTGACTCCCATAAAGATCACTGCCGCGATTATCACCGACTCCATGAGAGTTACCCAGACATATTTAAAGGGAAGCCTTGATTTCGGGGCTTTATCCTTGGACATTTTTTTCACCGCCTTTTTCAGAGGTAAGAGGTTAGAATGTTTCCCGAATTTGCGATGTAAAGGTTTGGCAAAACCAAATCCCTATAATTTAAAGTTACCGGGCAGCCGAATACATACCGCCTCGATTTTGCATAGCGATCAAAGCTTGCGTTTGCGGCGGACGTTTTTCATACGGCGCTTTTTCTTGGATTTGATAGAGGCGAACACTACCGTGTAGATCACGATAAGCGCCGCTGCTGCTGCCGCTGCCGCCACAAACCACTTGGAGGAAACAAACTGCTTTGCCTTGTCAATGCTGTAGGAAAGCTGGGACATGGAAACGTCCGTCTGGGCGGCAAGGTCTACGGTGCATATTTCCTCGCCCGCAAGGGTAAGGGTGTATTTTCCGAGTATCTGACCTTTGGTTACAGGGGCGGTTATGGTGCCGTCCTCATTAAGCTGGGACTCGTCTATAGTGATCTTTTCCTTGAGGCGGGAGGTGTCAATGGTGGAAAGCCACATACAGCTGTAGCTTTCCGCTGTTACCAATCTCACGAAATCGCTGTTTTCACCGAAACGCACCTGTAATTCGCTGGCTTCCTTGCCCGCCTGCACCAGCTGGGTGAACTCGAAATTATCGAAAGCCCATTCGTAAAGCTGCTTGTGATCCTCATACTGGAGATATATAGCGTTGCCCTCCTCGTCATACTGGGGCGAGCCTAAGGTAACGAGCATATAGTTGTTGCCGTCCCGTGAACCGAGGGTGGCAAGATTTCTGCCCGATTCGTCGAGAGTGCCCGTTTTGTAGCCCTTGGCGTACTGGTAATAATATGATGAGGAACGGTTGAGCATACTGTTTGTGTGGTAGATATGCGCCCAGCCCTCGCCGCTGTAGTTGGTGGGCTTCATTTCATAATCGGGGGTGGTGGCTATTTCCGTAAGCTTGGGGTAATTTTCCACGGCATATTTGAGTATTTTCGCCATGTCGCGGGCGTTGGTGTACTGGTTGTCGTCGTAAAGCCCGTGGGGATTTACAAAATGAGTGCCCGTGCAGCCGATGACCTTTATTTTCTCGTTCATCATATCCACGAAATTGGATATACTCTGCCCGCCCACGTGGTAGGCGAGTATACCTGCGGATTCGCAGGCGGATTTTAGCATAAGGGAATAAAGCAGGTCGGTAACGGTGGTTATCTCGCCTCTTGAAAGACCCACCGTAGAGGGGTTCTGACCGTAAAGCTCGTCAAAGACCACCAGCGGCGCTTCAAAGGAGGTATTGTCGATATCCTCGATATTGTCCAGCACCACCATGGCGGTGACTATTTTTGTAAGGGAGGCGGGGTACATTTTCTTGTCGGCGTTTTTCTCGTAAATGACCACGTCCTTATCCAGATTTATCATCACTGCGGCTTCGCTGGAGATTGTAAAGTTTGGGCTGAACGTTACCGCAGACGCCTGCGCCCCGGAAAACGGGGAAACTGCCCACACCATTGTTACTGCCAGACAGACAAACACTGCTGAGATTTTTGCCGGGATTTTTTTCAAAGCTGTCATTTTTGTTAATTCCTTTCCTGCTTTTTTATTGGAAATGCCGAGGTTTATATTTAACGGAATTTCCACAATGATTTAATAAGTATTTAATATATGCTCCGTAGAGGGATAAAATGCTTGTACACTTCTATTATACCAAATTAATGGGGGGTCTGTAAAGGGGTTTTATGAGGTTTTTACTAATTTGTAATCTTTGACGTGTTTTTTAACCAATTTTTTGAATATGAACGTTATTTATAAACAAAAGGTTAATGGTAAGGACATAATTATATGATATAATATAATTAATAATGTGCTGAAAAGCGCTCAAACGCCGTGGGGCTGGTTTCCCCCTCATGCGCCGGGGGAGAGGCTTTGCTCCCACTCAAACGCCGAGGGAGTGGCTTTGCTTCCTCTCACACGCCGAGGAAATGGCTTTGTTCCCCTACCACGCTG